>NZ_JBMOXB010000017.1:0-120961 GCF_049316305.1 Sphingobacterium sp. HJSM2_6 | reverse complement strand
TTAAATCTAACGTTTTTGATGAAAACACTCCTTAAGTTTTTAAAATATCGTGTCCACTTTTTGCTGACGATTTACAATAATAAAAATAATGTAAATTTGAAACAACTATAATAATTATTATAATTATGCAATCAAATCTTGAATGGTTCAGAACATTTAGAGCCATATACGAAACAGGTACGATGAGTGGTGCGGCAAAGCAACTGTATGTTTCACAACCCGGCGTAGGTTTACACCTAAATGCACTCGAAGTCTATACTGGCTTTCCATTATTTGAACGTACAGCACGAAAAATGATACCAACTGAAAAAGGCAAATTGCTCTATCAGCAAATGTTGAATTCATTACTTTGTTTAGAAGATATTGAGACTCGTTTTCAACGAAAATCGGGTAACGATAGGGCAACCGTAAGTGTTGGTATGTGCGTAGAAACATTTCAACAAGCTTTAGAGAAACATATTCCAAACCTGGGTTTTAATTTAATTATGCAGTTTGGAAGCAATGAACAATTGATGCAATCTTTGGAAAATGGTTCTGTGGATCTGATACTGACTACCTCTGTTTCCAATGGGAGTGGATTGACATATACAGCATTTACTGCAGAAAGATGTGTACTTGTTGCCGGGAAGTATACAGATATTTCCTCGTTTGATCTTTTGAATGAGGATACTACAATAAAGGAATGGATGAAATCTCAACTTTGGTATAGTACAGCGGCAGATATGGGGGTACTTAACCAATTTTGGGAAAGTAATTTCCAAGAACGACCTGGTTTTGTACCTAATTATATCGTTCCAAATAAGTTTTCCATTATCAGATGCCTGTCTGAAGGAAGTGGATTGGCCGTTTTGCCCGATTTTTTATGTAAGGATGCGATGGACAATCTTAACATCTTAAAACTTTGGGATGGTTATAAACCCATTGCAAATACATTATACTTTGGCAAACGAAAAAAATCTTTATTTATGAACGAGATAGAAATGATAGAAAAAATGTTAATCGATGAATTTCAATAGGATAGATTTGGACTCTAGATTTTATCTTTCAAAAATTTTTATTGTTGCTACTTAACCTTAGTAGATCCCATTTTCAAACAGGTCATTCCTGAATATTCGATTTTGTTGTTGGAATTTTCATAAACTGAAAATTCAAATTTGTTTGGAACTATTCTGGGCAGGTTTGTATTGGATTTGGGGGAGGAGCGTAGTCGTAACTAGTCTATCGAGTTAAAAAATTTTTTTTATTGTTAGCAACATATAATTGGATTAAAATCATTTAAATTAATCATGAAAAGAAGGTGTTGTACGCTACAAAAAGTTCAAATAAATAATAAATTCTTAATTTTCAGTTTTATTTATTACCTTTGATTTATAATCAGGCCCTGCCGACGCTTCTCTGAAACCGATCAGTTTACTCATCTTTTTTAGTTTTCGCATTTACAGCTGCTAATTTGTTATCAAGTATTTGATGCAGAAACTATTTGAGAATGTACTCCTTCAAACTCATATAATTCGATCTTTATTGATTATCAATCTGATTGGTTAGGACAATTTTTGTTCTAAAAAAATTCGGCCTTAGGCCATTAACAAAATATTTAATTTAATACATTTCAAAATGCAACAAGGAAAAGTAAAATTCTTTAACAACACAAAAGGTTTTGGCTTTATTACACCAAATGATGGTGGTGATGATTTATTTGTACACTCAACGGGACTAAGAGACAACATCAGAGAAAATGATGAAGTTACATACGATATAGAAAGAGGACAAAAAGGTCTTAACGCGACAAACGTTCGCATCGCATAATATTCCTTTAATTATTGTAATTGAATGATGTGGTTGAAGCATGTATTTGCTTTGCCACATTTTTTTAAAAGGTTCCATCATTAAATCAATGATGGAACCTTTTTAATTTTTTGAAATTATACTTTTCAATTCTTCGCTAGGATTGATTTAATAAATTTTTTGCTGCCTGAATATGTTGTTCATCTTGTGTTTCTAAGGCAAAAGAACCATAGGCTAATGGACTAGCAGCTGCTCTTTCTACAATTTGATCAAACATGCCATCCCAAGTTTGCCCGCCTAATTCTTCATAAGCTTTTAATAAATCTTTTAAACTTTCCATGGAAAACACATTTAGATGACCTGAAAAGTCCATTGCAGAATCGCCCATGTGAGCTGTGGACCAATCTATTATCCCAGAAATATGACCATCTTTACTGCTCATGACATGGCCCGCATATAAATCACCATGAATAAATTTACTAAAGGTAGGCCAGAGCTGATCATTATCCAACCAACGTTGATACCTAGTTGCTAAGTTTTTAGCGATTCCAATTTCTGATGATACGCGTTGGAATTGATTATTAATCTCCAATCTTATTGCCTCTGGTGATTTTACTTCCAATTGGTGATGTTCGATTTCTTCGAGTGGAATCGCGTGCAAATCGACCAAAATACTAGCTAATGATGGGATGTAATGTGGGCTTGTTTGATCCATAAACCATGTCACTTCATATGTTTGGGCATCATAAGTTAAAACTGGGTTATTTTGTAATAAGGGATAGGCAACTAATTCATTAGTAGCAATAAGCCAGTTTGGAACTTCTATGGATAAATGAGATTTTACTAAGTCTAATATTCTTTTCTCTTTTTGGATTTGATCATACATATCCGACCTACGGGGAATTCTTAAAACCCATTGTTTATTCTTTAAATCTTGAGCAAAGCCTATTTTAAAGTCGATGCCCATCTCATTTGTTTTTAATATTTCTTGTATGGACAATTCATGTTTTAGTGCCAGCTTTTTAATTTCTTGATGGGTCATAATTTCTTAGGTTAAACAATACGAAATAAGTTGATCTAAGCGTAAATCTAATAATTTCACCTTGGATAAACAGCATGGGGAATGTTCAGAACAAAAATGTTTTCTTATGATTCCATACAAATCCTTACGAAATATTCCATTAAAATAGGTGATAGGTTTTATGTTACAACTCTACCAATTCGATAACTATTGTCTTTATGATTTGATTGTTTGTGTAAAATTATCACTACGATTAAGTGTGTTAGTTTAAAAATTAAAATATATCAATTGTCGGCATGATTTTAGAAGCATAGCTTAAAGCATGATTACAAAATTTAATTCTATGAGTAAGATAACAGTATATCACTTAGCAATATTTGCATTTTCAATAATCATTATGGGTTGTCAGAAGGATAGTTCTAATCCTGGGGAAGATGTAAATAGCAATTATTTAAAAGTTTCGGTAGATGGGGTTGAAAAAAATTACCCTACTGTTTCCGCTTATTGGGTAGAAGGCGGCAATTATTTATCTATAAATGCCGTTGATCAAAATAAAGAGTCTTTGGCTATTACGGTAATGTCTGAAACTAGCCGAGTTCCGATTGGGCAATATAGTTTACAGGACAATTCCGGATTTACCTTGCTATCGATGCATAGTTTGTTTAACGCTGAAAATCAGCTCCATCATACCGCTACACGAAATACAGTGGCAGTAGAAGATGATTTTCAATTAAAAATAGATAAGATAACTAATTCTTCGGCGGAAGGTTCATTTACGGGTACGTTAGTCCGAGTAGAAGGATTAAATACCCTAGGTAAAATCGTATTAACTGGAGGAAAATTTAAAACAACTATAAAACCCAATTAATCATTTGCATACCAAAGCATATTTGCTTTAATATACCCAAAAGTCACGGGCTAAGTCAATTTGATTTAGCCCGTATTTTTTAGCATAATATTCTTTTTCCAAGTTTAAAATATTGACTTGTTAGAAAATAACTCCTTTTAAAAACATACGAAACGATTAATTTAATTGTTATAACTTACTTATTATTAGTAAAATAAATATTTGTTTATTTAAATATAATGTTTACTTTAGAATTATATTAGCCAGTTGCTTAATCAATTTACACATCTAACTTCCTTTTACACAATACCATTACTTTAATTTTTCTTAATTAATAATCTAATTATTCTTTTAGTACCGGGTATACTTATCATTCTATACGTTCCTCTGGAGCCTAAAAAATAAATAGAGTACAAGGCCATAACAATGAATACATACTGTAAATTCTAATAAAAAGAACAGTATTAACCTTATTATTTATTGAATTATGTTGGTACGTAAAATTTTCCCATTTGGTTCAGGTGTCTCACCCAGAGATACTATAAATATTATTTTACTAGCTGAAGGTTTTACAGCAGGACAAGAACTAACGTTTTACAATCATTGCCTAGATTTATTACAACGCTTATTAAACTGTTCACCCCTGCAATACACGCATGTTAAGCCCTATTGGCTAAATGTCTTTATCCATTTTAAAGAAAGCAATCAATCGGGACCAGATTTAAACACGTTAACTTCAGCACAAAGGACAGCCTATGAATCCGTTTTGACTCCGTCATCCGAGTTATTAAATTTAAATCACCAGCTTATTGCAAATGAAATAGACAGCCTTAAAGCAAAAGACCATAGCAGCACAGTTAAATTAGCAGATTTAATGGTAAAAGGTAAAGGGATTGGAGAAAATGGAAATAGTTTGATTGCAGTATTAGTTCCAAGTTCTGGGGCGGGAGGTGAATTCGAGTTAACAAATCCTAATTCGAGTCAATATCCCTATATAGCAACAACCTTAGACGGATTTTGGCATCAAGTCATTTTTCGAGGATTAGGAAAGCTGTTAAAACTAGGGGATGAGTTTGATTTAGAAGGGCCTAATAACTTGTCTCCAACTGAAGAAAAAGGAGAATCGATACATCATAACTACCCCAACTTAATTTATTCTAAAAGTGGGATTTCAGGAGTCCCAACAGCATCCTTTAAATGGTTTCGATTATTAGGTGCTTCCGAAAGATTACAAGCTTTGTCTGTTCATACTAACGCCGGAGCAAGCATAGACCGAACATTGCTTGATCCAATGTACATGAATGATCAAGTAGAATTATGGGAGGGAGCTGGAACCTTTAGAAAGAATGTTTACAGATCATCACCAGATTGTTTAATGCGTAGAAGAACGGGAGATAAGAGTCTTCCACTCCGAAAACAAGAACTTTCATTATGTAGAATTTGTCAAGATTATCTATTTACAATCATTTAAATTTTACGTCATGCCTCGATTAAATACACAGAAAGTAAAATTTAACCAAGTTAGTTGGGTGCCTACAAATGGAAATGCGGGCAGCTTAGAGATTGTTCCCTTAAATGCTTCAGGATCTAGTTTTAATCTGACAGATAAACCAAGCAGTGTGACTGCCAATAATCCCTATTGGCAATTTTCATTTCAAATAGGTAATAAAGGGATTGAAGTATTTGATATATCCGTTCATGATTCGCAAGGAGCAGGAACACATGAACAAGTCATTCAAAAAATATCGTATGACGGCTTTGAGATTGATTTTGAAGGTGGAGGCTCTGCAAATTTTGACTTCTCAAGTGCTTTATCACGTACAGATGCATTTGCTCCAATATTAAAAGTAGGAAGAAACGGTGCGATTGGTACTGATCATTTATTTCAAAAAGGAATATATTTAAAGCTATATGATGATTTAGCAGGTCAATGTCCTTGTGAGGTTGAATTATCAGTGGTATTTCGAGGAGCGATGAATGACAACGATCCCGCAGGAGCGGCTATGGTAATGAAATGCTGGCCAGAAGTAGGTTTTTTATGGAAATCAGGAGGAACTAAGAGAGTCAGTAAATTCCGTGCTACTGTTAAACCAATCGTAAGAACCCAAATGTTCCCAGGCTTGCATGCTGGACACCATGGGTCTGCGCCTGTTACGGAAAGTGTAGCTAATTTTTTTACAGATAGAAATGCGTTTTCGAATCCATTGCGAGCAGTCGCAGGACATAATAGTATGGTGTTTCAATCTGGAACCATATTACCGGGTGCCTTAACCATATTAGGACCTATTCTAGCTAGTAATTTTCCGGATTGGGCAAATATCTTTGATAGCAGGAATTTAAACATCAGCCATGGTAAAAAAATAAGAGCGGTCTATGGACCACTAGATGGGGCTAACGCGGAAGGGATAGATTATTTTTCTCAAAGTAGAGAAAGGGATTACCTTTATGCCTCCGGGATTTTAAAACACGTAAAAGCACCAAGGCAGGGCTATTACGACAATACCCATATCCATGGCAAAATGTCTCATGCCACTAAAAATGGCGATGTTCAAAGTCATGCACCCTTCTGTATACATTCATGTATGCATATCCATTGGCGATGGTCTGAATCAAATGTCAATAAAGCTTTACTGTTTCCTGGAGTAGATTCCAATTGGTTTAAGGGCTGGAGTTCTGTTCCACCTTTTGAATCAAATAGCACTCGAAATGCGCCATTAATTCCTCCAAACCAGAGTCTAAAGGTTTCAATTACGCATCCAAATGCAAGCAATTCGTCGGATACGGGGGCATTGGATGTATTAAACAAATTGCTTTGGTATGAGGTGGAGATTCAAAACGCTGAAACCGTCCCATTTGATGCAGATACCGTTCAGGTTATCTTTTCTCAAGGTATGGGTTGGGCATTTAAATTTGGATATGCCGATATAAGCCCACTTACCGACAGTCAATTGAGCACTATATTCCATGAGTTTTATGATTTGATTCGATATTTTGATACCAGTTTAGCAGGAACTACTGAACAAATTCCAGACGGTTCACACAGTTCCACCGTCCTAAGTCCTTCAATAAAAATGGAAGAATTATGAGTGATTTTGTAAAGCCTATCGCCCTTGCGCTGAGTGATTCTTTAGTACCCTTAAAGATTGCGCTCCGAAATGAACAAGAATTTGAACTCTTGTTATTGCAGTTTGGATGGTATAGTAATATTGCCTCAGGATCGATGCAGGCTATTGCAACGGCATTTGATGTTGTTGATAAGGTCGATGATATGCTTGCTGCTGTACAAGAATTAATTCATGGCAGTTCTGACAAAACGCAAGCGGCTATCGCGCTTTTTAACGCTATTAAACCAATTCTTAAACGGTTAAGTAGTCTAGGTGATACGTCGCTTTCAGGATTACCAGGGCCATTAGATTCTCCTGTATTTTGGAATGAGATGGCTGAAGTGTTATTTGAAGGATTAATCGTTCGGTATTTAGAACACTATCAGCCCTCCATATTCAGTATTTGTCATGTTTTGGGTGTGATACGATTCGAACAAGTAAGTCCTATTGGTGCAAACCGAGTCAATTATCAGAAAGCCAATATATACTGGGAAAAATTAATAACAATTATTGGAAACCCATACGATCAGTTCAACAATACCTATTCATGGAATTTGCCTGGACAAGATTTCAAACATGTAGCGTTTATAGATGCTTTACAACGTGCTTTTTTAAGTTTTCAAATTCCTGTACGTAGAAATTTGCCGAGAAAAAGATTGGTAGATGCAGCCTTAAATGCAAATACTTGGTCTCCTCAAGGAATTAAAGAATTATATATACCCATTATTCGGGAGGTATCTCCAACGGATTCCTCCATGTGGGAAATGGCATTAATCATCATGCCTATTCCTGAAAATAAATCTTCCACGGCTGCAGCAAAGGGTTTATTATTTAACCCGGTATTTAATGGAATGGTGAACTTGGGTATCCCATTAAGCCAAGACATTAATCTTTACCTCAAGGGTTCAATGAATTCTGAAAATTTACTCTTAATCAAAGCAACTCCATCCCAGACAACATTTGATTTTGACCTGGATAGTCCAGAAATCTTTGGAGAATTTGGATTACTCGGTAAACCTGAAAACCCTTGGATTATTATCGGAAATCCTGGAGGAACTCGTTTAGAATCTGAAGGATTTAAAATCGCTTTAGGTGTAAAAGGTTCTATTGCAGATCCGGAATTTTTATTTATGATGAGTACAGGGGAGGGAGAAGGAGAAGATAAACCAGTTATCCGATTTTTATTTCAACCAGCAAATGATGGCGCAGATTCTTTTCTAACTAAATTATTAGGAGAAGATCCGCTAGTCATAGAGTTTGATATGGGATTATCTTGGAGTTCAAAACATGGGGTTCTATTTGAAGGGCAAATTGGATTTGAAATTGCAAAGTCCCTTAACTTAGATATCTTCTTTATTCAGTTGACGACCTTATATCTACAATTCAAAGCAGGAATCCACGACAATAAACCAGCTGTCAATTTAAGTGTTGGCTTAGGCATAAAAGCAAATTTAGGTCCTCTAGTGGCAATGGTGGAAAACATAGGAGTGAGTACCTCCTTGGTTCCTTTGGAAAAGAATGAAGGATTGTTTGGAAATCTAGATTTGAAATTTGGTTTTAAACCACCTAATGGTATTGGTTTATCCATTAATGCAGGCCCTGTAAATGGTGGCGGTTATTTATTTCTAGATTTTGATAAGGAGGAATACGCTGGAGTATTGGAATTAACGATTGCGGATATGGTATCTGTCAAAGCAATCGGATTAATTACTACCAGAATGCCTGATGGCAGTAAAGGATTCTCGATGTTAATCATCATCACTGCCGAATTTAATCCAGGTTTACAGTTAGGATTTGGTTTTGCACTTATAGGCGTTGGTGGTTTATTGGGCTTGAATCGAACTGTTCTATTGGATCCTTTACGAGATGGTGTGCGTACCGGTGCTGTAAATAGCATCATGTTTCCTACGAATGTTGTTGAAAATGCACCTCGTATAATCAGTGATTTAAAAGCTATTTTCCCTCCTTATCAGGATAAGTTTCTGATTGGCCCTATGGCCAAAATTGGTTGGGGTACACCAACCTTAATAAGTTTATCCTTAGGATTAATCATAGAGATTCCCGGCAATATTGCCATTTTAGGCGTACTCAAATTAATTTTACCAGATGAAGCTGCTCCTGTTGTGAAAATACAGGTTGCTTTTATTGGAACCATAGATTTTGGTAAAAAATTACTGACTTTTGATGCCAGTTTATTTGACTCAGCAATTTTGCAAACCATGACCTTAGAAGGTGATATGGCTTTGCGCGTAGCTTGGGGAAATGAGCCTAATTTTGTCCTTTCCGTAGGTGGTTTTCACCCTGCTTATACACCTCCTCCTTTATCATTGCCTAGCATGAAAAGGCTGTCAATAAGTATTTTAAACACAAACATTGCCAAAATTAGGGTGGAATGCTATCAGGCGGTAACTTCTAATACCGTACAATTTGGGGCAAAAGCTGAAATTCTATTTGATTTAAAAGTTTGTTCCATCCAAGGACACATCGCCTTTGATGCCTTATTCCAATTTAATCCATTTTATTTTATCATATCCATTTCCGCTGGATTCAGTTTACGCGCTTTAGGAATAGACATCATGACGGTAAGGATTTCAATGTCCTTGGAAGGCCCTACACCTTGGCGAGCAAAAGGAACCGGAAAAGTATCCTTACTCTTCTTTGATATATCGGCCAACTTTGATAAAACTTGGGGAGAAACAAAAAATACAAGTTTACCAGATATTCACATTCTACCTGTATTTTTAGAGCAATTAAAACAGCCTGAACAATGGAATAGTTTAATAAAAGCGGGCAAAAATTTATTAGTAGCATTTAAAGAATTGGACGAAGTTTCCAAAGCCTTGTTGATTTTACATCCTGCGGCTAGTCTAGTTTTAAATCAGAAACTGTTGCCTTTAAATTTACTTATAGATAAAATAGGAAATCAGAAAACCGCAGATATTAAAGAAATAAAAATCTTGTCGGCTAACTCCAACGGTATTACCTTATCCCTTCAAGAAGTTAAAGAAAATTTTGCGCGTGCGCAGTACCAACAAATGAGTGATGCCGATAAACTATCCAAGCCAGCTTTTGAAAAGTTGTCTGGGGGTGTGGAAATTTCTATGGGCAATGATACCATGGTGGCTGGCAATATGGTTAGAAAGGTAGTGAACTATGAATTAACAATTATAGATAAAGTACCAGTCAAACTAATTAGTTGGAAGGAGTTTTTTAAAAATGGAGATTATTTATTTGCGCATTTTATCGATGGAGCGAGTGTAAGTCAATCTGTATTATCCAAACATTACAAGAAAAAATTAGATCCATTTGAAGATAAATTGGCCGTTCATGAAGAATTATTCAGCGTGGTTTATCAAAGGGATAATAAAGCCTATTCGAGTCAATCTGTATTTGCAAGCGAATTTGAGGCAAGCCAATTTATGCAACAGCAAATCGCTGCAGAACCCGCTTTGGGGAAACAGCTTCAAGTCATATCACAATTTGAACTGGAGGAAATATGAGCCCAATAAATGCAAGTTATAGTTTTCTGCCTTGGTTAAGGCAGGGGATATCTAGAAATATTTCGCAAGCAGATGGAGATGCCAATGTGAAATTACGGGCAAGTATACCGATCGAAATTGTTGTGGGAGGTACACAAGTCGATGGTACGGCTCTAAGCCCTGAAAAGATCACGAAGGAGGTGTTTCTCTATGGACCTGGAGATGTTATTGGGATTGAAAATAAAGCAATTATCAAGCAGGAACCAAAAAATTGGATTACCAATTTTGAACCGAATTATTTACCATATATCGACTTTTACGAAGAAGATTTCCCATGGCGATATAGTCCAGTTGCTGCAAATGGACAACGATTAAAGCCATGGTTAACACTCGTGGTGCTGAAAGAAGATGAATTTATAGAAATAAAAAATATTGATAAAAAACCTCTCGCTAGTTTCAAGCTAAACGAATCTATCCTAGCGACTGATGTTTTTCCGAATGCAAATGAACTTTGGGCTTGGGCTCACGTCCATGTTAATAAGGACTTATCAGACGGTGCAGCGCAGCATTCATTCGATCAGCAACAAATTAGTATTAATCTTCAAAATACTATTAAACAAAATCCTGATCGAGCGTATGCCAGGATTTTAAGCCCAAGAAAGCTAACTGCTAATGCCGCTTACCATGCTTTTCTCATCCCCACATTTGAATCAGGCCGCTTAGCAGGTTTGGGCTTAGATATAGATCCAAACCTGATGGCTAGTAAAAACAGTTGGGAGGGTTCAACAAATCAGGAATTTCCTTATTACCACCGTTGGTTTTTCAGAACGGGTGATGTGGGAGATTTTGAATATTTAGTAAACCTGTTGCAACCTAAGCTTGCAGATAAGTCCATAGGATATCGAGATATGGATGTCCTTCATCCAGGTATTAATCTCCCTGGAATCACAAACTCAGAACTTAATGGTGTATTGAAATTGGGAGGTGCACTACGCGTTCCATTGGATACATTAAAAGATAAGGATAAACAAGAGGTACTGAAATACGAGCAATGGGATGAATCTCCTTATCCACATGCATTCAGTATTGCATTAGCAGACCGAATCAATTTATCTGATCAATATCTTCAGCCTAGCAATTCTATTGAATCCATAAATCAACAAGCTCGAATACTGTTAAATAATGGAGATGCCGATCCAGATCCAGTAATTACTGTACCCTTGTATGGAAGATGGCATGCCTTACAACAACGACTATTGAAAGATCGCGATAATCAACCTTTACCACATCAAAGAAACTGGGTACATGAGCTTAATTTGGACCCTCGTTATCGTGCAGCTGCAGGCATTGGAACACAAATCATCCAGAAAAACCAAGAGCAATATATGCACGCTGCATGGGAACAAATAGGAAAAGTGGTCGAATTAAATAATAAAATTAAATGGGCACAGTTAGCTTTATATATTTCGCAACAGCTGTATAAATATCACTTCGTGCCTTTAACCTTAAATTCTTCCTTTCTGTTAAGTAGTCCAATTCATAACCGTATTTTACAAAATGAGCTAACCGTCAAATCGCAAATAGCACAAAGTATAGTTCCGAAAGCGATGACTTCAGGAAAGTTTAGACAGATTATTAGGCCAAGAGGCCATGTCATGAAAAGATTAAATCTTTCTAGCCAAATTACTCCATTTAATATTATTGAACGAGTTAATAATGCTGAAATTGAAGTGCTTCCAGCAAAGAGGGATCCCTCAGGAGGAATAACGGCTAATGATATTCCAAAAAATCCTGATGTACCAACAATACAAGTTCCATCTTGGTACTTATGGTTAAAAAATAAGTATCCAAAAATAAAGACTTATGTGCTGTATGTACTGTTATTCTTATTGGCTCTTTTCATTATTTTCCCAGCCTTGATGGCCAATTTTCTATTAAGTTTAATATTTATAGCGAGTATTGCGCTGTTCATTTATATTAGAAAATGGGATCAACTAGAAACTCATATTCCAGTACAAATCAATTTTGAACAACAGCCTAGCCAAGTAGATCAATACCCTAAAAATGACTCTTTCAAAATTGGTGCTCCTGGAGAAGTAATTTCAAGTTCAACAACAAATCAAGATAGTAAAGAAGCTCAAAATTTTAAAATTGCGCTGAAACAATCTTTAGAATTGATGGGAAATAAATGGAAGGAACCTGTTTTGCACAAGCTCCCTTTAAAAGAAATTAATGAAGCGATTATTCATAAAATAAATCCTCACTTGACCATTAAGAAACGGACAGAAGGAACTATGCATATTCCTGAGCGCATTAGAAAGAATTTTAAAGAGACATTTACCCCAGTTATGGCCTATCCAGAATTTGATTTGCCTATGTATAAACCTTTAGTGGACTTATCTTCAGATTTATTTCTTCCAAACATTCATAAAATTGAAGAAAATAGCATCACATTATTGGAAAATAACCAGAAATTCATTGAATCATATATGGTTGGTATTAACCATGAAATGTCAAGGGAATTGCTTTGGCGAGAATACCTAACCGATCAACGAGGATCCTATTTTCGACAGTTTTGGGATGTAAAGAGTTATTTAGTTCAAAAACCCATACCAGTGGATATTAAAGAAAAATTAAAAGATATTCCAGAAATACACACTTGGTCAAAAACGAATAATGCTAAAATAAACTTATCAGATCCAGATTCTTTAAGAAAAAATGAATTAGGAACTCATAACCAACGAGCCGCTCAAAGTGGCAAAACACAACTTGTATTGGTGATTCGAGGTGAATTATTGAAAAAATATCCCAATGCCGTAATCTATGCACATAAAGCAGATTGGGGAATTGAGAATGGACAGAAAAATGTGAAAGCTGAACGGGATATTGTAAAACTAAGTCCAAGCCAGGAAGAGAATCCTCCAGAAGACTTAATTAAAACTCCAATTTTTGAAGCAAAGGTAGATCCTGATATATATTTCTTTGGATTTGATTTAGATGATGAAGAAGCTCGAGGAACGATAAATCCTACGCAAACCTCTGATCATGCAGGATGGTTTTTTATGTTAAAAGAAAGACCTGGAGAACCAAGATTTGGTTTGGATATCGATCAACACAAATTAGTCAATTGGAATAATCTTTCATGGAAAGACTTGGGATTGGTAGATGGTCAATGTATCCAATTAAATAAAAGTATAAACTTGCAACCGTATAACCCCGTTATTGATCAGGAAAATAAGCCAATAGAGGATGATCAACAAGCCCAATGGAATTCGAATACAGACTCATCACAACTAGCATATATTTTATATCAGGTACCGGTAATGGTGGCCGTACATGCATCGAGAATGCTTCCTAAATAACGCATTATAAGAGGAATTATGGGAAATATTAAAGACATACAAGATCAATTTTCAACGATAGATCAGCATAATAAAAGGCTTAAATACAATATGATTGAACTGGATGCTAAAGCAGCCCATGTTCAACAGGAAATAACGTCTTTACTCCAATTAGGTATCACATCCAATGATCCTAGATTATCATATTTACAGGAACATCAAGCAAATTTGCAAAACCAGCGTATTAAAATACAGGGTACATGGAAAGACAATTTGGCTCGAATAAAAGATTTTGAAGGAATTCTTCGCAAGCAATTTAATCCGATAGATAGTTTTGAACAATTCGATGCCAGTCATCCGGTATTACTTTTCCCTTTGCGTATAGAAACTCGTTTTAAAACAGTTAATCAAAAAAAACAACTTTGGCTTAGAGTCTATCCAGATGAATGTAATATCATCAAAAACGAGCCCTTAATGACTGTTGATGAAATAGGTCAACTTAAACTATTTTATGCGGAAACCGCCTTGGCCGACCAAGATGAAGGGAAAAAGCGTGCTGCATGGAAAACATTAGTACATAGTTTTGGTTCTAATCGTTCGGCATGGATCTTAAACCAATATAAACCCAGCAGTTCGAGTATTGTTGCCATTTCCGCAGCAAAACACATGCTAGTATTACAGACGGAAGAAGAGATCATAGGAGGGTTAAAACCCGAAGGAGTTACGTATTTTAAACAGTTATACTTAGCTCAGGGCAATGAAGACCTCCTTAGTCAAGCACTTGCTGATTTGAATAATTCCAATCTATCGGACTTGGAAAAAGAAATTTATAAGACGAAAATAAAACCGCATAACCTTCCAAAAACCATTGATCCAAATACTTCGATCGGGGATATTGAACTTATTTTGCAAACATTTCCACCTGCTGATACCATAAGCACTCAATTAACCAGCTGGAATCAAAACCCATTCGCGATGGGTTTACCTGATAAATTTGTTGTACTGATGTACCACAAGGGTATAAAAACAAATCACCTATTTTCCAATCCAGTTAAATACAATTTACCTGTTGGCTTAGATCCATCAGAAACAGAAGCTAATATTCAAAAAGATTTTGATGGTATCCATTTGAATGAAGAACTAAAATGGATGGTTGATTTTCCTGAAGCGGAAAAAGCAGGTATGGCCACGGTTATTGAACTTTCAGATGAGCTGTATGATCAAGGATTTGATCAAATCCTTGTGCTTGGATTAAAGGTAAGTACCGATGCTGTGAAATCTAAAGAATTAGTTGAAGAACTTTTTACAGCACATCAACGGGACCAACAAGGATTTGAATTCATAAGACAGGGAACTCCCACCAATAATACGGAGTCTGAATCAGCTGGTTTTACTTGGGTAGAAAATGCCGATGAAAGTTATGACCGTATTTTTAAAGGAACGGAGCAATTTGATGAATTGAGTAATCCGCTAGATAAATGTGATGGTCAAGTATTTGCTGAAGCTTTAAACTTATCATCTTCCATCTTTCAACAAGTAAGAAATGCCAATGGAAAGGATCAAATGGAAGCAAAAGCTATGAATAAAGCTTTATTTCCGGCAACCATGGGCTATTTTATGGAAGAAATGATGGATCCATTATTCCAACCGCAAGATATCCAAGCAACCCATGAATTCTTTTCTAATTATGTGTCGGGACGAGGGCCCATACCTGCATTTAAAATTGGAAGGCATCCCTATGGTGTATTGCCAGTAACTCGTTTTAATCAGTTGACATTTCCGCCGAGGAAGGAATATTTCAATGGACCTTACATGGATAAATTGAAAACATTATTGCTAAAAATGGACACTGTTTGGGAATCCTATGTCCCTCAGGTTTCATATTTGGGTAAGTCTGGCGACCCTCATCAAATACTTTTAAATGTTTTAGGTTTACATGCAAATTCCGTCGAATTTCATCAACGATATGCGCAAAGTATATTACAGGTATATAATCAGTTAAAGCTGGAATATAACAACAATTATATTGCCGGATGGTTAGCTTCTGCTTTAATGGAACGCGGAAAGAAGGTCATGCAAGAAATGGGAATCCCCATAAATGAGGAGCTTCCCCCAATAGCGGAAAAGTTTTTTATATCAAAACCAAATCCTTTAAAGGGTCCCTTAATTGATGATGTTGAAGAATCAGAGATTAAGCCAATCCGCAATTATAGCAAAGATGGCTTAAATTACCTGGAATGGCTACAACAGAAGGACGGAAATAAAATACGTTTAGAAGATTTTGGAGGCAATGAAAAACCCAATGCTTTATTGTATTTATTGTTAAGACATTCCTTATTGCTATCTCAAGCAGATGCAGGAAGTTCCTTACTCTTAAACAGTGGCTTAATCAACTCGAAAAAAATATTTTATGATACAGCATTTTTATATATCGCGGATAAAGAAACAAATAAAAGCAAGTTTGATCACCTCTATCAAATTGCGCCACAACTTACAGGCGATAGAAACTCAAAACTAATTGACCATATTTACCAAGATCATGTATTGAAGGATGTGCTCGTTAATCATCAACTGAATCAAATTTTACAATCGTTAAACTTATTAGAAAAAACGCCAACCGCACGATTAGAACGATTATTAGTCGAACATTTAGACTGTTGTACGTATCGACTTGATGCTTGGAAAACAGGCTTGACCAATTTCAAATTGCAAGAAAAGCGTAGAAATAACCAAAGGATACAAAAGGAATTAGGTCTTTATTTAGGAGCTTACGGCATATTAACCGATTTGAGACCTAGCAAAGGGGTACAAGAACTGAAACAATTAAGTACGGAAGATTCCAAGTTTTTTCAAGTAAATGCCGAAAATATTACGATTGATAGTAGCAACTTGGGCTATATTCATGCTCCTTCTATTGACCAAGCTGCTACGGCAGCTATTTTAAGGAATAATTATGAAAGTTTTAAAGGGGAAGATTCTGACAACCCATTTGCTATTAACCTAAGTTCTGAACGGGTAAGGCTTGCTAACGATTTTTTAGAAGGCATGCGTAACGGTCAATCACTTCAAGCGCTATTGGGCTACCAATTTGAGCGTGGATTACATGATTTATATGAAGATTCCAATATAGAGGCCGATAAATTTATTTTTCCACTTCGGTTGGTATTTCCTCTTGTTGCGAATAAATTAAAATCAACGGAACTCAAAGCGGAAGATATTCAAGAAGCCGAAGAAAGTAATCAAAATGAATTAAGTATTGAGGCGATTGAATCTAGAAACGTAATAGATGGGCTAAAATTAATTGAACAAGTGCTTTCAGGCACGGTAAAAACTTACCCTTTTGGAAATGTAAAACTTCCAGTGGCTAATGCAAATGAACTATTGGCCATACATAAAGAAATAGACCGAATTATCGATATCAACGATGCCATTGCAGATTTATTGATGGCCGAACAAGTATACCAAGCTGTTAAAGGTAATTTTGATCGTGCTGCTGGAGTTGCAGAAGCATTTTCCAAAGGGACATATCCACCAGAAATGGAAGTAATTCAAACGCCAAGGTCGGGCATTACGTTAAACCATAAATTAGCCATACATTTTAATCCAGCTAGTAATCCAGGCGTTACGCCTATACCAGGATTAGAACCTACAGTGAAATCTAAATTAGAAGCTCCTGTAAATGAATGGTTAGCAGACTTGTTACCAAACCCTGAATTAGTACAGGTCAAAGTCAATTTAAAATTGGCAGATCAACCTGCATATTCCATTTATATTTCTCAAAAAGATTTAGGATTACAAAGTATAGACTTATTGTTTTCTGCTTTGATGGATAAAGAACAAGCAATGACTATTTTAGATGATCACATTGTGAATTTTGTCTATTATAAGTATAAAAATAATTTTCAGCAATCGGTTCATCCATTTACACAAATTGCCATTGAATATACTGCTGAAATTGATCCTGCAGATAAAACTAAAGTAAGCCTATTTGAACTGGGTTCCTTATTAAGCAGTTTGAAAAAAATGCTCGTCAACCGACCATTTGTGAATACGAAAAGTCTTGAACTCGCGAGTTCAGACTCTATAGAATTGAAAAGCACCTATGATGTTCAAGAATTGAAACAACGCTTAGATATACTTAGGGTAGATTTGGACAGCACGCTTCTAGAGCTAATCAATCATTTATCGAACTTAAAATCTAAGGACCAATTTAAAGATTTACTGCAAACAGAATTGAAGGCTGATGCTATTGATGAATCTTCCATTATTGTTTTTCAGGAACAATTGCAATCCGATTTATACACCTACTTTTTCGATCCAACATTAACAACATTAGATACCATACTACAGGATTTTGAATTAAAAATAGATTCTATAGTCCACGATCCGCTAAGACAACAAAATCTTAGAACCTTATATGAAAGCTATTTAATTACATTTAGCCAATCCGTGAAATTCACAGCTTCCGATGTTAAAAATACCTGTAGTCTATTTATGTTGATTTCGCAGTATGATCCTAATCTGACTGGAACTGGTTATTTTCATACCTTAATAGGATCCATATATCAAAAGGTAAAGGATAAGTTGGTGCCATTACTTGCATTCATGGATAATAATTGGCAGCAATATCAACATATTATAGGAACCTATCATGCGGGCTTAACTGATGTAGAAAAAGTGAACTTATTAAAAAAAGCTGAGAGACTAATCTCTAGTTTTAGTACGACAAATATTCCATCAAATCTGGATACCTATCGTGTTGCCATTGAAGATAAAGCTTTACTGTTTAAAGAATTAGTAAGCGAGTTAAGATCCTTGCCTGAAAAAACTTATGTAGATATTCATGCATTTATGGAGGATCTTTCCTTAAAGCTGTCTCATTTAAACCACTTCGTGAACATACCATTCGATGTCAAAAATAATCGCAACGATTTAAAAGAGGAGTTTATTGTTTTATTCAAACTAAAAGACGATCTATTTCATGCCAACAAGAATTTAGTAGAACACCTTCAAAAGAAAATAGCGGTATTTGATAGTCTCATATTAGCATTAAGTACTCAGAAAAGTGAAGAAGATCAAATTCAACACCTTTTAAATTGTGCCAAGCAGTTAATAGGAGAAGAACTATTGCTTATTCCTAAAATCAAATTGAGCAGCTTAAAAACCAATCAAATAGCATTGGCCTTTCAGAAATCAGAAGATTTACTTAACTTCTCTAAAACACAAGAAAAACGAATTTTTCCCATTGAAGAATGGTTATCTGGATTAGCTAGAGTACGTGTCAATGCTTGGCATTTAGAAAATACACAGCATTTAGCTGAAGCGTTTAAATCAACAGATAGCCTTGCATGGAAAACATTACAGTTCCCTATTCGAGAGAATGACCGCTGGTTAGCCTTAAAATTTGTTGCTGAAGGAGAAAATCAAGACGACATCATTAAAAAGATAGCTGGTGAATCCCTTATTTATACGGCACATTTTGCCACAGACTTTAATTCCTCCGATACCATTTGTGGAATAGTAATAGATGAATGGTCTGAAATTATTCCTTTTAAAGAAGAAACTACAGGTATCACTTTTCATTACAATGAACCTAATAGTGAGCCTCCACAAACTTTATTATTAGTCACTCCAAGTCATGATGGACATCAATGGGACTGGGAAGATTTAGTAGGCGCACTGGAGGAAACCATTCATATGTCAAAACAAAGAGCGGTAGAGCCAAGCATGATCGATAGCAGTAAGTTTGGACAATTCTTGCCGACAACACTGATGGCTGTGACTTCAAACCTCATCAATATCTCGGTCAATTTAGCCTTAGTTAACAAATTTATTAAAGACTAATAAACTGTACTATGTTAAAACATTATAATCCCATTGATATAAGACAAGCTATAGATCAACGGCTTTTTCCAACCATAACCATGTGGAATCGATTGGAAGGAAGACCAAGGACCCATCAGTTTGATAAGGCTTTGAAAGCAGAAGTACGTGATGCTTTATGGATGCTGTGTAAGCAATGGCAAATGGGGGAGTTCAAAGGGGAAGATGCTGGATCTGTAGTGTTCTCCAAAATAAAAATGAAAACGTCTAAACTAACGAATTTCACACTTGCTAATGCTGCTGAACGACCTATTACCTATGAAATTCCCTTAGAAACTTTAATCGAACAAAAGGAAATTCCAATGTATCGTGGTAAAAATAAGATTTCTTTAGATTTACGTCTTCAGTTAGGAAAATATTGGCAAAACTTGTTAAAAAAAGAAGGAATCCATGCTTATTTTGCTCTTTTTCTAGAGAAATTTAATTTTTCTGTTCCTTCAAGAGATCGAGATAACGATGAAATCCATGCTCATCAAGAGGAATTAAAACATTGGATGGCAATCTCAGGCCGATGTATAGATGGGTATGAATTATTATTGGAGATTGAAAAAAGCGGAAATGCTAGTAGTCTAGTCTCTTTAAATAATCCTATGGATCAATCGGCATTAGACCAATTGGTAGAACCATTTTTAAAGTACTTCCAAACAACTTATGTACAACCTAAACAACAGGTGGATCAAGCTTGGCTACCTGATCGATTAGAATATAAAGCGAGTCTTAAAGCTGATACATCGATAAATGCCGATTTATTTCATGCGCAAGAATATTATCAGGGTAACTTGGACTGGTTTGCATTTAACCATTCCACGAATAGGTCTAGAAGTGATATAGCTAAAGATGTCATTTACGACACCTTTATTCCAACGCATGTAGAATTTGAAGGGATGCCAGAAAAAAGATGGTGGAAGTTTGAAGATGCGAAAACCAGTTTTGGAAACATCGCTCCAAATACCACAGAGCTTTCCAAATTGATGCTTATCCAATTTGGATTATCCTTTGCCAATGACTGGTTTCTAGTGCCCTTAAAATTGCCTATAGGATCAATTGCAATGCTGGATGGACTAACGGTTTATAACAATTTTGGAGATGCCTATTGGATTGAAGCGACAGAGCAGGAACAACAACCTGAAACCAAAAATTGGAGTGTTTTTAAAAATACTTCTTCCTCTAATAATACGAAATTATTTCTTTGTCCTTCAGCTATCAAAGTACAAGAAAGTGAACAATTGGAAGATATTTGGATGATTCGCGACGAACAATCGAATATGGTTTGGGGCATAGAAAAAATTATCCCTTCTGCCAAAGGTCTTCCTATTCAAGCCGGTGAATATGCATTGCAAAAGAGAAAATACCATGAATCTTTTATAAACCCTAGCAACCTCGCCATTCCTTTTGCTGCCGAAGTTTATTATCAATCGATGAATTCAGTTCCTGAAAATTGGATTCCATTTATACCTGTCCATGTAAATAATCATAAACGCCAAATTCAATTGCAACGTGCATCAATGCCTAGAATACTAGAAGGTGATCCGATAGGACCTGTAAAAGTTAAGCCTATGAGTAGCTTATTACGTGAAGGATTAGATTTACTACCGAATCCAAAAAGCTATTATTTACATGAAGAAGAAATAAGCAGAGCAGGTACTAGAATTGTTCAACAATACCAAAGAACTCGATGGTTAGATGGTCAAGTTTACGTATGGTTAGCCAGCAAGAAAAAAGTAGGAAGAGGTGAGGGGCAAAGTGGTTTAGCATTCGATCAAATACTGCCAAGTAAAAAAGGTCAAGTATAAGTGATTATTAAGAAACTAGCATATGACTAATTATGGTTATAAATTAGATTATAACCATAATCAGTTATATACCTTATCTTTTCATAGCTTCTACTTTCCATTCAGCAGGAAGCTTTTCAATAGCATATCGCAATGCCGTTCTAGGCATAATACTTTTTTTCAGCATGACATAATCAAAAACTGCTTCAGGATTTGATTGACTTGCAGCTTTTAACATCCATCCATATCCTTTTTGTACGAAATCATCAACATCTAATAACAAGATATCTGCTATTTCAAATATAGCATTTAAGAAATATCCCTTTTTTGCAGGTACTATTAATGAAACCGCAGATGCTCTACGCACAAATCGTTTTTCAGATAAAGCCCAGCGTTTTAACACCTCCAATTGATTGGGGAATTTCATCATATACTGTCCTATGGTATGATTACAAAAAGTATCACAATCTGCCCAATTCGTCACATAGGTTTCGATCCAATATTCGAATCTTTTTAGATCTTTTTCTTCGTATAATTTATGTAATGATGCTGACCAAGTACACGCTATAATTGCTTCCTCAAGGTAGGAACTTTTCCATAACTCTTCACATAGATCAAAAATAGCCTCTTTCTCCATCCCATGAAGCATCTTCAATGTATCTTTTGCCAATTGATTTACGAATGGCATGCGCACCCCATACACTTTAGCCGCTTCTCCTTCTTTAAAAAACCTACTGGAAGTTTCTAAGGTTTTTTGATTAGCAAGACCTTGTAATGTTATTCTAATTTCTTCAATAAAGGAATTCATCTTGTGAACATACATTTCTATATTGTTAAATTATTACCAACTTGGATATGCCATTTTCCATACCTAATATGAATGATAGCCAAGCATACGCTATGCTTGCAAAACAAGTAATACAAGCTTCAAATTAATACTAGCCAGAAATAAATTACCGTTTCCTTCTCTAAAAAGTACTTGAAAATTCAAAATAAGAATAGCAACAATTAAAAAAGGTAATTTCTCTAAAAATCACCTTTTTTAATCAATTTTTATTGTTTTAAAGAGGCCATATCAATCACAAATCGGTACTTGACATCACCAGCTAACAATCGTTCATAGGCTAAATTGATATCTTGAATATTAATCAATTCAATATCCGCTGTAATTTGATGTTCTGCACAGAAGTCCAACATTTCTTGTGTTTCTTGGATACTTCCAATCGTAGAACCAGCAAAATTCTTACGAGCAGGAATCAAACTAAAGGCAGCAATCGGTAGGGGATGTTCTGGTGCTCCAACCAAAGCTAATGTACCATCCACTTTAAGCAATTTTAAATACGCATTCACATCGTGTTGGGCAGAAACACAATCCAATATAAAATGTAAACTGCTAGCATTTGCTTCCATTTGTTCATTGTCTGTAGACAAAATGATTTCATCAGCACCAAGTCGTTTTGCATCCGCTACTTTGGTAGATGAAGTGGTAATCACGACCACATGTGCACCCATGGCTTTTGCTAATTTTACGCCCATATGTCCTAAACCACCTATTCCTACAATACCAACATTCACCCCTGGGCCTACCTTCCAATGTTTTAGTGGCGACCAAGTGGTTACTCCTGCACATAATAATGGGGCCGTAGCGGCTAAATCCAAATTTTCAGGTACGCGTAAAACAAAATGTTCGTCAACCACTATTTTTTCAGAGTAACCTCCAAAAGTTTGCTGATTTAGATGTTTATCATGACCATTATACGTTTGAATATTTCCAGCTTCACAATATTGTTCTTGATTTTGTTGGCATTGCTCACAGGTTCTACAGCTATCCACCATACAGCCTACGGCTGCCAAATCGCCTATTTTAAACTTCGTTACCGAAGATCCAACCTTTGTTATTCGACCTACAATTTCATGTCCCGGAACATTTGGATAAATTGTTCCATGCCACTCATTTCTTGCTGTATGTAGATCGGAATGACAAACCCCACAAAACAAGATGTCAATTTCAATATCCTTTTCAGTAACTGCACGTCTGATGATGGTTGACGCTTTTAATTCTTCTTGTGCTGCCTCAGTAGCAAAAGCTCTGACTTGTTGATTCGACATATCTTTTATAATTTTCTTTTAGTAATATCATCTAATGAGCATTCAATTTAGCCAATTATATTCAAATGAACACTAGCTAAAATCATTAATTCACCGACGTACTTTTACCATACTAATACTTTTTGTAAGTAAATTTAACCTGGTACTAAAATTAGGAAAAGATAAACCGAATTATATTCCATACAGATAAGGAAGGATTACTATTGATGAGGAATTTGTAATCCTGTAGAACTTAGTACTATAGTTAAAACGAAACAACTAGAAATTACAATCAATTTTTCGTTAACCCATTCTTGCTAATGAAGACAATAATGGCTAAAAAAAGAATAAAATAATATATCCTTAACTAAGTAATAAGTGAAAATTTCTATGAAATTTCTTGCACTTTATCGGATTGAAGGTCCGCATCTGTATGTAATAAACATTTCCATTCATCTGCGATTAGTACCCAAGTGGAACTGCAGGCAGCCTTTGTTAGTATTTTTTTACCATCCATATGATGCACTGCTTCGATCAAATAGGCAATCACGCCTGTAGATCCAATAACCTCACTGCTCACTTGGCTGATTGACAACACCTGCATAGGCATACTTTCAGCGGCTTGAAACATATCTATAAACGTGTCTTCATTAATTTGTTTAACCCCATTTTTTCCAGCGATAATACAAGGGAAATAGGTTAATTTCATGATTCTTTCTAAGTTATGTGTTTCCATTGCATCCCAATAACTTTTTTCTAATAGTTCTAGTTGATCTTTCATAAGCTTAAAAAATTAAATTATATCCGACTTTAGATAGTATAGAATATAGTATAGACCAAACAAATTCGTAGTTCAAGACTACCTATATACCGAGAATGAACAGCATTCCCATTGATCCCATTCGTTATATTACGGTACTTTAAAGCCTTTTTAGCACCGAGAACCATTCATGATTAAAGTAGGATTTATGGATAAAACAGAATTAATCCGATATTGTTATTATATTTTTGAGATTTTAGATATTCCATTAACAATTAATTCTGTTATAAACTTGAATTTACCAAGAAGGAAATATGAAGGCAGTACCTGATGAGTAAAAGTTGTAAATCAATAAGGATAAACTTTTAAATAATGAAGAAATTAAGGTAATTGCCCAATAATTACGGTAGTATTTTAAAATAACAGCATGGAAAAAAGAAATATGGGTAGACTATTCCCTAAGCTGAGCAATTCAGGATTTGGCCAATAACCTTATAGTTAAGAAAAAACCAGCATAAAATATGCTGGTCTGAAAACAATGAATTATACTATATTATAAAATGTAGTTCTTTTTAAGAAGGCACCTTTCTAGCCTGTTCTCTAGTCCATAAACGATGTTGTTTCATTGCTTTTATAAATTCTTCAACCCATCGGTCTTGACCTTCGACAATCACAGCCTCATCTTTCGTAATAAATGATTTATTCATCAATTTTTCTGCCCCTTTTGCAAATGCTAAAGCTTTACAATGACGAAATCCCTCATTGACAAATTGTAAGTAATCTGGATTATTTTCCAATTCTTGAACTGAATCGCCATCCGGAGTATAAAAAGCATCAAAACATACCGATACATCGGTTAAATAACTGTGCTGTACAGCTATGGTTTGCCCTTCTTTACTGTTTACTGTACCGACATGGCTTGCTATATAAACAGCAGTTGCGCCTTCAGCTTTTAAGGCATCTTCCAATTTTTTCATGGATGCCAAACTAACCCCTTCATCAATTAAAAATGCTACTTTTCTAGTAGCTATGGTTCCTTCACCGGCTTTGACAACCATGCTTAATGCTTCTGATTTTTCGACCTCAGGTTTTTTAGGTTTAATCGGATAATTAGGATGGTTTTGACGTGCAAAGGTTAAGGTCAATTCATCCAATTCTTTTGGTGGAACTAGTCCCAAATTTTTTCCTACTTGCTCCGCTAATTTTACATCTATTTGATTTAAAATCGCCAACTCTCTCAAACGAATTTGTTCGGACTTGATTTTTGATAATTCAAAGCTAAATGCATTAATAATATGATTTTGCTCTGCTGCTGTTTGAGACTTGAAAAACAATCTAGCTTGAGTAAAATGATCCGCAAAGGAATCAGATCTTCTACGCACTTTTTTCTCCTTTATAGGTTGTTCATGCGATTCAAATCCTTTTTCACCATTCAACATGGCATGATAAGGGCATCCAGAAGCAATACTATTTGGAAAATAGCTCACATTTCCTGTTGGAATATCCGACTTTGCAAAACCATCTTTTTGATTATTATGTTTCCCATTTATTGGGCGGTTTATGGGTAGTTCATGAAAATTTGGCCCTCCCAAACGATAATTTTGGGTATCCAAATATGAAAAAACTCGACCTTGTAATAAGGGATCATCCGAAAAATCAATGCCAGGGACCAACCTTCCAGGATCAAATGCGGCCTGTTCTGTTTCAGCAAAAAAGTTCTCCGGATTTTTATTTAACGTCATTGTACCTATAATCTGCAGAGGCACTAATTCCTCGGGAATTATTTTTGTAGGATCCAATATATCAAATGAATATTTCAATTCATCTTCTTCTGGAATTAATTGTACAGCTAAGTCCCACTGCGGGAAATCACCATTTTCAATCGCTTCCCATAAATCTCTTCGATGAAAATCAGCGTCAAAACCTGAAATCTTTTGTGCTTCGTTCCAAGCAACCGCATGTGCTCCAAGTTTTGGTTTCCAATGAAACTTTACAAATGTTCCCTTGCCTTGTTCATTGACAAACTTAAATGTATGCACACCAAATCCTTCAAGCATACGTAGGCTCCGTGGAATAGCACGATCCGACATAACCCACATAGACATATGTGCCGCTTCAGGCATTAAGGATATAAAATCCCAAAAGGTATCGTGGGCAGAAGCCGCTTGAGGCATTTCATTATTAGGTTCTGGTTTTACCGCATGAACCAAATCAGGAAAATTCATGGCATCTTGGATAAAAAATACGGGAATATTATTTCCTACAAAGTCATAATTGCCTTCTTGGGTATAAAATTTTATGGAAAAACCACGTACATCACGAGCCAAATCTGTAGAACCTTTAAAACCAGCAACGGTAGAGAATCTAAGAAATAGGGGGGTAGTTTTCCCTTTCTTTAAAAAATCTGCTTTTGTGTAGGCAGATACATCTGCAGTCGCTTCAAAGTAGCCATGTGCTGCAGATCCTCTAGCATGTACAACACGTTCAGGTATACGTTCACGATCAAAATGCATCAATTTATCTAAAAACAAATGATCTTGCATTAAGGATGGACCTCTTGATCCTGCTTTAAGCGTATTGTTATTATCATGAATGGGAACACCATCATTACTTGTTAATAATTTATTAGTATTATCAATTAAGTTTTTAGTAAAACGTTCTTGATTTATATTCTCTTTTTTTGGCATACAATTAATTATTTAGATCAGGAATAACAGATTAAGCTAACTTAATCAATAGCAAAACAATTTATCAGTATTTAAGTTTGAAATACTTAAAAAATTATCTAGGTATACAGCTGTTTAAATAAGTTTCGTATAGATGATAGGTGGAGTTGAATTAATACCAAAACTTGAACCATTGCGCAATGGGGGATTAATTTATTATTTGTCTTTTGCTTATGAATTACAAAATAAAATATGAATTTAAAATTATTATAACTCAATAATTGAATTCAACTACATCAATTAATGCAAAATATACATGTTCACAACATGTATTATTAAATTTTCAATATTTAAAACCTAAAAAACCAGTTATAATTGGGCATAAATCGTCACTTTATTTATAATTTAAATTAACAAGTAGAAAATCCTTTACAAATAAAATTAATGAAAGGTATAATAGGCTGACTAAATTAATTCTTTCGATAATAATTAGCACATTTGTTTCGATTTCTAAGATGACATGCTTATATCAGCAAGGAAATTGAATAGAACACACGCTATTATTAAATTTCGTATGAAAAAGAAAAATGTATATAGATCTCCAAAATTGGAAGTTTATAAAATACAATTAGAACAAGGAATTGCTGTAGGTTCAGCAAAGGTACGTCCACGGAACTCGGATGGTAACATTTATGAAGAATGGGACGTGGAAGAAGAAACCAGAAATATTGACTTTTAGAACTAAAAATAATCTAAAAAAATGAACAAACTAACTATGAAATTAAATAAGCTAACTTATTTCTTTTCACTATTAACCCTAATAGGTATTTTATTTAGTGGATGTGAAAAATCCCTAGATAGCCAACGCAGTGTTGGAGGAGCATCCATAAGTGTTAAAGATGTCTTTTTTGAAGAGGACAACACAGATATGGATCCTAATAGTTCAAACGATGAGTTTGGTTATAAAAGTCAATCTAAAAAATTAGGATTAATTGCTTTTAGCCATGGCCGAAACATCGAAGTAACATTAGAAAGCAATGAGCCTGATCCAGAAGCTCCTAGAAAAGTATTCGCTTCAAATCGTAATGGTTCTAATAATCAAAAAGCGGTAATAGAGCAAAATTTATTACCCAGAAATGTCAGATACCATTTACTTGTCTATAATGAAGATGGGGAGTACGAAGATGAAAGGATCTTGAACTATAGAGAGAATGATAATAATACAGAATTTGTTTTAGACGGAGGTGTGGAATACACATTTATTGCAGTATCTATTGGTAAAAGTAGAAGCCTTCCTACAATTGCAGGTAAAAATCACTTAAACACGGTGAAAGTAGTTGATTGTGAAGATGATTTGATGGTTTTTAGAAAGAAAATTAAGTTAAACGAGGGCACTAATTTCTTAGACATCGTGTTAAAGCATCGCTTTAGTGCGCTGATTACGAAACTTTCTATTGATCCTAATACGACTGGAAGACTAACAGTACTTAATAATGTAAAAGCTGAACCAGGGGTTAAAAGTGCTTCCATGAATTTGGGTACTGATAATCAAGAAATAACTTATAGTAGCGATAATTCAACGAACAGCTACTTAACATTTCCATCTGTAGGTTCAGGAGTACGTTCAATTACAAGTTCACAAAAATTAATAATCAATCCTTTAACGAATACTGGTACATTAACGTTTGGCAAAATAACTATAGATGGTGATACTAAAACTAACTTAGTAATCTCTGATATTAAGATTAGACCAGGAGTTAAATATAAATTACATCTTAATTTCAGAACCTGTACTCAAGATGTAACTGGAGCTAGTGGTTTAGATTGGCATTATCCTGAAGTAACAAATTCTCAAAATAAAGTCGGTATTTACGTTAATAATGTTTTCTATGAAAACGGTTCTACCATAAGTCAAATGATTCAAGCGCCTAGTGCAGATTACGGATTTGTTTTTGATATTACCGAATTGGATAACACATTCAATATGGAATTGGGAAATGTAAAATTAGCAACTAGAGAAGTTCAATTCCAAAGTAATGCTATGACTTCTCAAAATATAAGATTCGAAGACGGAAGTTATTACGAAGGAAAAGATGTAGAAACGAATGAAACAATTCCTGCGGTATATAATATGGTTGGAACTCTTGAAAGACCTGTAGTCAAAGTTGTTATTAGTAGAACTGGTGAAGTTGAAATGTGGGGAAGTAAAAAGTCTGGTGGAAAATTATATCCTTTGGTATTATATAATAACACTTCATTTAATAAATTCACTTGGAACAGAACTGGAGCAAATGATGTTAAAATAACTCAAGTAATTGACGGAAGAACAATTGTGAAGGGCTTTGGTTCAGGTAAAAGGAAAATTGCTTGCCCAAATTAAGAAAGCATAATATATTGATTATTTATTTAATTATCCCTGAAGGTGACTATCTCCATAGTCACCTTTTTTTTGGTCAAAATTTATGTAATGCTAAAAATATCTCATTGCATCATTTCCTTTATTAAATCATATTTGACTTCCCAAACATCTTGCCTAGCTTTCAATAGATCAGAATTGGAACGTTGAAAGTCCGAAACTAATATGCGCCCAGCAGTTAATTTAATATATTGTTCTTTTTCTAAAGTGATTGCAAGTTCTTCAATTTTCAATAGACCTAACAATCGTTTTTTGAGGTTCAAAAGTTTAATTTGTTTGATGCTCAAATCATTTCGCTCATTCATCGCCAACTCTTGAAGCTGATAATCGACCAATTGTTCTTGTAATGCCACCTTTTTAAAAGCTACTCCTTGACTAAAATAAGCGGAGATGGGGACTTTAATTGATAAATTAATGAAACTACTTCCATACCAAGCATCTTTAGCGACTAAATTTAAATCATTACTAAAAAATTGTTGACCATAAAACCCATTCATACTCAAAGTTGGTAACAATTGGCGACGAATATCCAAATTTTGATTCAATACAATCTTCTTATCCGTTTCTAATAATTGAACATCATACGAATTCAAGACCTGCTGTTCAATATACTTTTCTATTTCAGTCATATCCGAACTAAGAAATTGAATAGGATCTAAATTTGCATATTTATTCAATTCAACATTAGCTTCCTGCAAGACTGCCCAAGCCTCATGTCGCATAATTATTTTTCGTTCTAATTCTTGTTGTGCAGTAATGTATTCTGGGTTACCTACACGACCTTCTTGATGTCTCGTTTGAATTGTATTTAAAATTTTCGCATAATTACTAGAATCCGAAATTGCAATATGATATTGTTCTGTTGCCAACACAACTGAAGCATACGCTAAGATGGCTTCTTTTTGCCATTTGACCTCTTCACTAGCTAATTCCAATTCAGCCTTCTCCGTATTTAATACTAGTTCATTTTGCTTACTTTTTGTCGAAGGATTAAATAGTTCCCATTCCAATTGTATACCGGCCCTGGCATTCCATTTAGTTGCAAATTTTAATGGAAGGATCGCTCCATCTTGAGCATTTGGATCAAAGGCAATAGCCGGAACTGGGGTTGTAGGGATAATGATATTCCGTTGCATATTCGCATCTGCATAAACAACTGGTAGTCTATCTAAATTTAATAGCTTACGCTCATACTGTTGATTGACCAGCTTTTGACCATATTGCTTCAATAAAAAACTTTCCTTCTTTTTCAATATTAATTCTTGTACACTAAGCGATTGCCCTAATACCAAAACAGGAAAAAATCCAAGAATGATTACAAATCTCTTTTTCATATTAAAATACAGATGCTGGTTCAAGTTTAGTGATTTTTCGTACGGCAAAAAGGGATCCTCCTATTGAAATTAACATCGTAATGAATAATAAAAAGAAAGCAAAAGGGAAGGATATTTCTATTATTAATCCACTATTTGCAACCCCCATTTTAAAGCCATAAATCAATGCCATAGCGATGATGTATCCTATAAAAGCATATAAAAATGCTTGTGCTATAATTAATCGATTCACATAGCTTTTCTTGGCACCAATCGCTTTTAAGGTTCCATAATCTTTAATCCGATCTAGCGCAGAGGAATATAGCGTTAGGCCAATAATAAAGAAACCTGATATCATGGCAAATATGACTAAAGTTCCAAAACTCATTCCCATGTTTGAAGTTATTAAGATTTCCTTGACCGTTGAATTTTTTAATTTTACAGGATCCCAAGCCTTAAGATTTGGAAATAGCTGTTGCAATTTTTCCTGCATAGCTACTTTATCTTGCCCTTCTGTCAATCGAACTAGGATTAAATTGATTTCAGTAGGAGAAACGCCACTAAAATATCGCGCATTTTCCATACTGGTATACATTAAACTCGCACCAAAAGCCTGCGCTCCCTTAGTGATCAAACCAATTTTTGCTTGTTTTCCATTGATTTCAATCGCTTTTCCTATCGTTAATTCAGTTTCCCAGGTTTTGCTATTAAAAAATTCAGCAGATACTTGTAAGGGTTGACCTAAATCTATTAAACGACCACTTGAAATACGTTCTGCTGAAGGACCCATAATAAATCCTGGAGCATCTGTACCCACTAAGGTGACCGCAGCAGTTTTCCCGTTATGAAAAGTAGCTTGTGCTGTTGCTAGTAAAACTGGAATCGTCTTTTCCACATGAGGTATGCTTGCAATTTCTTGCACCAAGCGACTATCTATTCGATTTATGGCATTTATGTTTTTACTTTGCGATTCAATCACCCAAAGATCTCGTTCCTGCAGGTCTGCATTGCCAACGAGATTACCCATTAAACCCATTAAGAAAAAAAGTAAGCCCAATTGCTGACCTATTAGAAATATACTGATCACAATGGCTGTAATAATTCCTATGCTCTTGGCTTTATCAAACTTTATAAATTTCCAGGCTATTCTGAGCATGTTATTTCAATTTAATCAAACATTCAACTTTGCTGTTTATCAGTAGGAGGGAAACATCCGCTATAGATATCTGGAGTTTACGTACTCTACGGTCTTGGGCTTCATTAGCCGTTTCATAAATTATTGATTAATCCGACAATGTAGGGCTCACATAAGTTATTTTTCCTTGGCCAATTTCTTCCTGCTGACCTAATTTCCTAAAAGATACTATTTGTCCAGCTTGTACACGATCTGAAAATAATTCATCCAATTCTGCCTCTATGATCAGTTTGTTTAAATTTCCATAGGTACCTATTGGATCAGCACTATTTATAAACTGACCTGGTTCAACGAATAACTCCGTCAATATGCCAGAATCAGTTACACTGACCAATAAATTATTAATTTGTTCTTTAGATTTCGCTATATTAATTTTTTGTTCTTCTTGTGATTTCCCTTGACTTGAAAGGAGTTTTTTCATGCTATTTACTTTTGCTTCCTGTTGCTTCCAATTACTGTAATCTAATTCGGTTACTTCCTTCGTCTCCGCTTGTTGATCATAAAGTAACTTGGAGGTTGCATATTTTTTACTAAGCTGATCTAGTACGACTTCTTCTCGGATCAAATCTTGTTTATTTTGTAATTGAAGATCCTCCATTTCTTGCAATTTAATTTGAGCTTGTTCCAAATCCAATTCATTCATGGTAGAACGGATTTGTAATACGCGAGTTCCTTGATTTAAGGTATCTCCCTCTTTCACAAATATTTTTTCAATTATTCCAGACCCTTCGGTAGTTATTTGTTGCCAACCCGCTGCTGGCAATACCTTTCCTATGGCTAGAAGGGTTTCTGGTTCAACTGCTGTTCTTTGAGCGGTTTGTTGCGCTGTATCCTTACGCTTAGACTCGTTTTTACAGCTTATGAAGCTGCTAAAACTCAGTAATATAATCAAAGCAGTTTTATTTATAATCTTCTTCATTGGATATATTATTAGAAACAATACCTTCTTCAACATAAATAATTTTGTCCGCATACTTTCGTAATCTTAAATCATGGGTTACAATAATGACAGCCTTTCCTTGCAGGGCTAGATTTTTAAGCTCTTCCATAATGACTCCTGCACTTTTGGCATCCAATGATGCCGTAGGTTCATCACATAATATCATAGTTGGATTCGTTACCAATGCTCTCGCAATTGCCACCCGTTGTTTTTGGCCGCCACTCAATTTTTTAGGCAAATTTCCTACACGATCTTGCAGACCTACTGCTTCCAAAGCTGTTAGGGCACGCTCTTTAGCTCGTGCTGCTGTTTCGCCTTGAAGTAATAAAGGCTGCATGACATTTTCCAATGCCGTTAAAGGTTCAATCAAATTGAATTGTTGAAAGACAAATCCTATCTCACGCAATCGGATTTCCGACAACTCATCTTCACTGAGTTTGGTTACATTCTTTTTATTATAAAAAACCTCTCCAAGAGTAGGGTATATGACACAGCCCACAATAGATAACAGGGTGGTCTTCCCTGAACCTGAAGGTCCCATGATTAAGGTCAATTGATTTGACTCAAGCGTTAAATCAGTAGAAGCCAATGCTGTAATCACATTATCTCCGGTTTGATATGTTTTCTGTACAGATTCTAAACGAACTATAGATGTAGGCATAACGTAAATATCTATATTTATATTAACAAACAAGGATTAAAAATTGTTAGTCTAAATGGAAAATTTCCACTTTCCATTCATTTATTACCAATTGTTGAATGGCAATAATAAACCGATTAGCTAGTGAAAACAATATTAGTTTAGGGTTTAGAAATAAATGGAAAATAGAATCAAACAAAAGCTATTCCATAGCCAACACAGGAAAGGCTCATTATAATAATAAAAAACCCATGCCCAGAGTGATAGGATACTCTCGACATGGGATAAACAATAGAATTAAGAGATTAGGAAAGAATAGGAATAAATTCTATGTTTTGTTTATATAGGTTAATATAGATTAGTTTGTTAAAAATTGAGCTAAGACCTCATGCAATTTTTCATCACGCAAATTTTCAGCGACTATTTTTCCATTAGGATCTATCAAATAATTAGTAGGAACTCCTCGAACGCCATATAATACAGCTGCCTCATTTCTCCACCCTTTCAAATCTGCTACATGGATCCAAGGTAAATCATCATCTTTAATCGCTTTCAACCATGCTTCTCGTCCATTTTTATCATCTATGGATACAGCCAGTACTTCCAATCCTTTACTTTTAAATTGTTCATAAGCCTTCTTCAGGTTAGGGTTTTCGGCACGACAAGGACCACACCAACTTGCCCAAAAATCTAATAATAGATATTTACCCTTAAAATCAGCCAATTGTATAAGTTTTCCATGTTGATCAGGTTGTGAAAAATTAGGCGCTTCGTTTCCTATTTTGATATTTTTAGCGGCAAGTAAACGAGATTCCAATTCTTTACCATTGATGGTTTCTCGATTATTTTTACTCAAATTCAAATAAGCAGGTTCTATAGCTAAAATTCCTCTTTTATTGGATACTTCAACTAATCCTTCTACAGAAAAAAATGAAGAAGGATTTTCTAGCGCATATTGCAGTTGTTTTTCATTTCGAGTATCAAACTTCTTGTCAAAACTAGTTTTAATAGTTTTATACTGATTTTCTTTATCTACGGCATCGGTAGGTACAGCGGCAAATGTAGCATTGGCCTCATCAATGATTTGCATAAAATCACCACCAATATAATTCAAATATGCCTGATAGTTTTTATGAAATTCTTCGCCCTTTATTTGCACATTATTTAAAGAGTCTTTTATTTTAAACTCATAATTTTCATTCGCGATATAGAAATATATCCGATCTCCATTATATTGAACCTGTAGTTTTCCTTTATTATCATGGTCTAAGGCCATACGCACATAATTAGGCTCATTTACATGCCCCTTAAAATGGAATTTTCCTTTAGTTATTACTACGGAATCTGCATATGGGAACCCATCTTTTGCATAATCCATATAAATTTTCTTGCCCTCCATACTCTTTGGAGCTTTGCCTTCAATTTTGAAACCTTGGTTTTGTGCTACGGTAAATGCCGGCACTAACAGGCCTAATAACAGTGATTTATATAGTTTATTCATCTTTTTTAAATTTTAATATTATCTCCAAGTCATATCAACTGGATTCCCAGGTATGCCTTCAATTTTTTTAATTAATCCTCCATTATGTCCTGTTTCAATATTACAGTAATAGATACTAGATTCGGTACCGACAATTAAGCTGTTTTCATCATCTGCTAATTTGATCATGCTGATCGGTTTAGTAAATGCCGTTTCAAGTTCTATTAAAGTCTCATTGATAGGATTGTATCGATATACTTTATTTTCTGCAGCCAGATATATATTTCCAGTACGTGTTGCAAGCATTTTAGGTTGCTTTTTGATCAGGTCTTGATTAAGAAACTTCCGTTTATGCAACGGAGTAAACATAAATGGTCCATTGAAATTATAGGTAAATTTCAATTCATAAATAGTTCCATCGGCTTCTTTACAATAAGCATACGTATCCGCGCTATTAACTTGAACCATATCCAATAAATCCATTTGAAGATTTGTGGGATCAAAAAGTGCTGTAGATGTTACGGCATATTGGGTTCCAAAATACATCGGAGTACCATATACATTAAACCTTAAAAATTGTCTTTTATTTTTTTCATAAGCTAAAAAGGTTACGGAATTATTAATATCAGCTAAGATCATTTTTGGCCCTAATTCATAATCACCATCCGCAAATGAGCCAAACATCCCATAAGTACCTGCTTGATCCCAAGTATTGGTTGTTCCACCATAGAATTTACCATTAATATTGCCCATTAATACGCCCTGTGGATGCTTCATTAAACCTCCCACAGTAATGCTGGTTGGTGCAATAAAGAAATTATTGATTAAACTATTCGGTTTCAACTCATCCTGCTTTAAATTATTAACATCCAGTCGAATTGCATCGTTTTTACAAATGACCCAATAACCAAGGGGGGTATTTCCAGTAAATTTATTAGCTAGAAAATGAATGTTCATTGGCTGATCGGGTAATGATTTTAAATTTATAGCATCGTATATTCTCGCTTGTACTGATCCATCGGCTTTAATAAAGGATAATTCAGTTTTATTATGCTCTACACTTAAGACTAAGGAACCTTTAGAAAATTCAGTGACCCCTTGTATTTTAAAATCATAAAAATACTTCATCCCATTAGCCGTATTGGTTAAAGTCATTCTGGCCATATATTTTTTAGCCTGAAGACCAAAAAGTGTCCTCAAGGAATTTCCCGAATAAATGAATCGGTCTGGAGAAATTGTTTCAGGAACATAAATTTTCCACGAACATGAAATGTTTTTTGGATCTATATGTTCAAACTTAGGTTGTATAATTAAGCTGTCCCCAACCAATGCGGTATATAATGTATCCAAATTAACAACCTTAGGTTCTAAAGGCAAATCATAATCATAATTACCTTTATCTTTATAACATGCATTAATCAACGTAAAAACGATAAGACTAAGGAATGCTTTTATAAAATTATTTTTCACGTATTTTTTCATTTTATCTGACCTCCAATCCTAATTCATCAATAAAGAAATATTGTCCCGATTCTATATTCTTCCTTAATAACAAAGTCCTATTCGGATTATCTTGATGATAAAATTGATAGGTGGACCCTTGATCATTAGTCCTTAGTTCATATCCTTTGTCCGCATTTGCATTAACCCATAGAAATGGATTTCTTAACATGATATTTAATAAATCAACAAAATATAGGTTTTTTGGAGCATCTAAACCGTTCATGGAAAGGTTAGTTTGGCCAGTGGTAATTAAGAACAATTGATGCTTTGCTCTCGAATAGGAACCAGCCCACATAGACCACCAGATGGGTTGTTCCAATCGGGCAGAGACTACTACTTTTGCGCTAATGATAGCTGGATTTTCGACACCAAAGTCTGGGCTACTAGTTAATTTTAAAACTAAAGAAACACTTTTGTCACTTAACTCTTCTACATTGTATACGATAATTGGCAAAAAAGTATTTCCTGAATCTGCTTGGATCAGATAATTTGCTTCCAAAGCTTTAAAATGTTTACCACTTACCGCGCTAGACTTAGCCTTATCAATTTCTACTTTAAATAAACGATCTTTTGACTCTCGGATACCTGCAATACTTACAGGTATCAATACCGTATCTACCGATTTTGTTAGGTCATAAGCAAAGGTATAGACAATACTATCTTTTTGGGATTCCTCCAAATTGAAATATATACTCGCAGGACTATCAAATAATAATTGATCGGCTTTTTGACAAGACATCAACAAGAAAAGAAGAATATATACACTTAGTATATGCTGGATGTTAATTTTTTTCATAATGTTAAATATCAAGTTTACCATAAATGATTTCATCGTCTGGAATGGGTAATATGAAAATATTGCTATTCGGTTGAATGACCATACCTTGCAATCCTTGAATGGATTTATTCAATCTTTTGTAGGCAAAGAACAATTGCCCTTCAGCAAATAAATCTTTACGGTACTCTTTCAATAATTCATTCAAAAACTCATCCTTACTACCAGAACTTAAGGGCTGTCCAATACCTCTACGCAAACGTACTTCATTCAGGTAGGAAAGTGCTAAGGCTGGATTGCTGGCATAGGTACATTCAGCGGCGATATAGTATAATTCGCTTAACTTAACGCCTGGTGCCATCAGGTAATGCAGGTTTGCAGCTTCTTCATCTGTTAAACTATTTCTTCTATATTTACCCACTTCAGATATATAGGAACTGCCATTACTTGCTGTTATAAACCATTGCATGTAGCGCATATCCGTAGCTCCATCTCCGGCAACATTATAAATAATCTTACTATCGGTTTGATCAAGATACATACCACTTGTACCTGTATTAAACCAATTGGTATTTATACTATTGTTCAAATTGGGGATATACCATCCAAAAACTAATTCCTTATAAAGAATTCGATCTTTATTTTTCTCTTCCACGGCTAAAAAGTCAGTACTGTTTGTCCAAGGAAATTTCTTAGAATCGATGACTATTTTGGCATTTAATAATGCATTGGCCCAATCTCCTCGGTATAAATAAACCCTCGCTAACGAAGCACAGACTGCATAATAGTTAAGTCGATGTCTGCGATTTTGCAAGAACAAACTCGTATGGATATTCTCGGTGTTTTGTAACGTATCCGTTTGTTGCGGATACCCGACTACATAATCTTTTTTGATAATCGGATCGTTGATTAAAAGCGTCTTTGCATATTCAAAGTCTTTAATAATCGAATCCAAAACAGCTGTGACTGTTCCAAATTTGCTGGACAAATTAGAATACTTGGTGACATAGGGAATCGCTTCTGCAAATGATCCTTGTGCAAAAGATGGTGCAAATAAGCGCAAAACATCAAAATGTAAATAAGCTCTTAAGGCAAAAGCCTCACCCTTTATGATATTAAAATTATCTCCTACAAAAAGATTTTTTTGTTCATCGATATGTGCTATGATCAGATTACTGTTGACAATGCCATGGTATAACCCTTTCCATAGGCCATCTTTGCGACTTATAAAATAGGGATCATTATATTTAAACTCTTTGGTTGCCTGATAACGCATAGGATCATAATTTGCTATGCTATAGTTTTGGGCTAAAACCTCCGGTGTTCCCATCGTTAATTCTTTACCATATAAATCAGCTTTGGCACAACGGGTGTAAATTCCTATCAAGGCTTCTTTAAAACCATCCTCGGTTGAAAATAAATCTGATTTATCAATTTCTGTTTCTGGTTGAACATCCAACCATTTTGAACAAGAGTTGAAAAGTAATACGGAAAATAGAAGGTATATATTTAATAATTTTCTCATGTCTTTCAGTTTAATGTTGGTTAGAATGCTGCTTGAAGCGTAAAGTTCACCGTACGTGCGTATGGATAATAAATCCCACGTTCTTGTTGTATGGAAGACCATCGTAATAAATCATTGGTTGTTAAACCCAAACGTAGATTTGACAAAGCCAATTTTTTAGCAAATTCTTGCTTCGCTTCATAGGATATAAACAGCGAATTCATTGCAAATAAATTATCTTCCATGATGAAGCGCGAAGACACACGGGTTTGACCTAAGTCTTGTATACTTTTATAAAAGGTACGGTCTCCAGGTTGTTTCCACTTTTCTTCTAATACTCGACGGTCTACATTATACCGAGGGTCAGCATTTTCAACACGATCTACCAGTGTTTGATTATAAATTTGACCTCCTAAACGTAGTTGAAAATAAGCGACTGCCGTAAACTGCTTGTACCGGATAGTGGCCCCAATGGATCCTTCTAATTTTGGGGTAGCAACGGCTACAACAGTGATATCATTGGCATGCCAATCATAAGTCTGTTCTCCATCCATATTGACATAAATTTCTTTACCATTTTCAGGATCTATACCTAAGGAGGGAACTGCATAAATGGCATCAATAGATTGCCCTTCCTTATACCGAAGTAATGGTACGCCCATTAGGTTTTCCTCATTTTGCGCATCATTAACCCGATCATTATAGTTTTTTAAGGCATTGGATATCTTTACAATTTTATTTTCATTTCTGGCAAGGTTGGTCATTAAACTGAATGTCCAATCTTTCGTTTTAACTGGAATGATATTTATATTCATTTCAATTCCTTTGTTTTCCATATCGCCTAAATTGGCTTTATAATTAACAAATCCTGTAGAAGGAGCCAAGTTAATGTCAGCTAAGATATCTTTGGTTAATTTATGATAATACCTAGAAGTTACATAAACACGATCATTCCATAAACCGATATCAAAACCTGCATCAATCGTTCTTGATTTTTGCCAACTTAAATTATCATTTCCATAATTATTAACTACGGTTCCAATACCCGATGAATACCAGTTATCTTGATCGTAAGAATAAGTAGTTCTGGACATATAAGGAGAAAATTGAACGGATCCAACCATACCAATCGTGCCACGTAAACGTAATATGGAAACTACATCATTTTTAAACCAATTTTCCTCATGCATATTCCATCCAATACCTGTAGACCAGAAAGGCGCAACACGATTATTTGATCCAAATTTAGAGGATCCATCTGCCCGGCCAGTAATATCAAATAAATACTTACTATCATAAGAATAATTTGCACTTAAAAATGCGCCAATCAGCCTTGTTTCACTTTTATAGCTATAGGGTTTGGCATGTTCCCCATATCCTTTAGCAAAACCTATACTCGAAAAGCGATCATTGGCGAAACCATAGGCTGTAAAGGACTTGTAATCATATGCTTCACTTCGAATATTTGCACCGGTAACGACATTAAATTGATGTTTATCAATTGATTTCACCCAATTTAAACGGATATTACCATCTAAATTTAAATTGTTATTATGGTCACTTGTATAACTACCTTTTTCATCAGTTCGTGTGGTCGGGTAGTAAAAGAATTCATTAGATTTTGGGGATAAAAAGGCATCATTAAAACCAAAGGTTTTTAATAAACTTAATTGACCACGCAAGCGTAATCCATACCCGAGATCAAAATCTCCAGAGAAATTATTCATTATCTCGGTATATTTCTCTTGATTAAAATTACTCAGTGTAGCATTGTATACAGGATTTAAGACCGATGTAAAGGAACTTGCTCCCGAACTTGCGACTCTGGTCCAAATATCTGCCTCTTGAATAATATTTCCATTGTCATCCGTCATTCGGTAATAGGGATTCATTCTTGCATAGGAATCAAATCCCCCATAGGGAGATTCTGTACCATTTACCATCGTAACAGATAACTCATTTTGAAAACGTAGTTTGTTTTTCAAATTATAATTTAAATTCACACCTCCAGAATATTGATTTCTGGCAGATCCTTTCATCACGCCTGGACGTGTTTGGTACCTTAAGTCTACACCGTAACGGAACGTGGAAGCTCCGCCTTCAAGATAAAAAGCATGTTTTTGTCCTACGGCTGTTCTTAAGGGTTGAGATAACCAATAGGTGTCTACGCCACCAATTACATTCGCATATTTTTGATAATATAGTTCATCTAATTGATCTTGAGATGTCATTTGTTTTTCTGTATCGTATAAGCCAGCCAATCGTTCATATTCCAATTTTTCAGATGCATTTAATAAGTCATAATCAGACAAATCTGGCGCATTGATATTGGTTTCATGATTATAGGTTAATCGCAATTGACCTTCTTTCGGAGCTTTAGTGGTAATCACCATTACGCCATTAGCCGCACGAGACCCATAAATAGCGGTTGCTGCAGCATCTTTTAACAAGGTTACTGTTTCAATCCGCGTCATATCCAAATCCAATATCTTATTAACACCTACTTCATAGCCATCTAATATAAATGCAGGCATATTGGTAATGCTATTGATATTGTCCCTCCTTAATACTTCATTATTTCCAGACGGTAGGGCAGAGGCTCCACGAACGGTAATATTCGGCAATTTATTCGGGTCTGAACCACTTAAATTATTATCCATTAATCGAAAAGAAGGATCGAACACCTGAACAGCTTGCAATAAGTTTTGAGGGTTTACTTGTCGTAATTCTTCCCCAGTTTTTGTAAGCGCAGTTCCAGTAAAGGAATTTTTATTTATGGTTTGATATCCTGTTACTATGACCTCATCCACTTCCTTAGATTCCTCTGTCATTTCAATTTGGTATTGAAAAACACCTTCTTTAAGTATATACAGCAAGGTTTTATAGCCCAACATCTTTATTTCTATGGTTTTATTCACTGGCATCTCCTTCAAACTGATCTTCCCCTGTTGATCAGCTATTCCAATATCTATTTGATTACTTGAAATAGTTGCACCACTTAATGCGATTTTACCTTTACCAAAAATGCTGATTACAATTTCTTGTTGTTGCGCCTCTTCAAGCTCAAGAGGAACTGCTTGATTCGCCTGACTTTTATTTCTAACTAACACAATGGTCCGATCGACCATCTTATAGCTAAGGGGCTGTTTATCGAAAATTGTCTTTAAAAATGTTTCTAAAGGCATCTTGTTTGCCTTTACCGTAATGGGCAAGCTCCCATTTAATAAATTTTTGGTTCCTAAAACTTCATATTGCGTTTGATTTTTAACTACCTGCAGAACTTTCTCTAATGATTCTTGTTTTGAGGTATAGGTAATCGATTGGGAATACGATGCATAACTTAATTGAAGAAATGCAAAAAAATACAAAAATGCACTAAGTTTAATCACTCTTAATAAGTAAATTATATTCATTAATTTTGTTATGGTTTGGTAATGGTTATTATTCTATCATCACTTAGTAATCCAGTATGCTGAATCATTTTATGTAGGGAGGTGTTACGAGCACCTTTCTACATTATTAGGTTAATAAATGGCTAGTTAAGTCCTCCTTTCTTATTTTTTATCCTTTGAATTTCTAATAATTAGTTTTCTATCATTGGTCAATTGATATTCGATATGATCATCTGCTAGTAAATCCAAAATTGTTGATAGTTTACAATCTCGGAATGTGCCGCCAAAGAATTCTATGTTTGGTATATCGCCTTCATAAACCACGTCTACATTATACCATCTGGATAAATCCTTCATTACATCTTTTAATTTTTTTCCATCAAAATTAAATTTCCCATGTATCCATGCTACTTCTTGGTTGCTGTCAACAAATTCTTTCCTTATTCGTTGATAGGATATTATCCCTTGTTCTCCAGCCGTTAAATTTATATCAGCGGTGTTTTTAGCAAATTTTGGACTGATTCTTACTTTTCCTCGAACTAAAGTGGTTTTTGTAAATGGACTGTCTTCGTAGGCATTGACGTTGAATGATGTTCCTAAAACACGGATTTCTTGTTCTTTACTTTTTACAATAAATGGTTTATTGATATTTTCAACTACATCAAAATAAGCCTCTCCAGTAATTGTGACTACCCGCTCATTTGCATCAAACTTCAAAGGATAACTGATGGAACTGGAAGCATTTAATTGAACTTGCGTACCATCTGCTAAAATTAATTTATAATATCCTCCTCTTGGTGTTTCGATACTGGCATAAGTAACATGTTCTGTTTCCGTTAGTTTACGGCCATTTCCATAGCGAATATCATTTTCAGAAATGGAAATTTGCCCCTGGTTTTCATCCAATTCAAGCACACTTCCATCGGACAATTTTAAAATGGCTTTATTTCCTGCAGGATCGTAATCCCGTTGAACCTGCTGATTTTCCTCTAATAGTTGATGCGCTAAATTGCTGTTTTTAATTAGGTACCAGGTTCCTAATCCTACGACTAATACAGCGGCAGCATAGGCCAGCATCTTTTTTATAGAAAATATCTTAGGCTTTGAAGGTGCTGAAGGTTGAGAAAATCCAAGAGAGGTGGAGAGATCTTTCCAGGACTCTTCGGAATCTATTTTATTTAATTGCTGATAACGCTTATGCTGTAAACTGGCTTCTGTACAGCGAAGATAGGTTGCCAGATTTGCTTCTGACTGGTTTTTCCAATCATCTAACTGTTCGCGTTCCTCCGGTCTGATAACACCTTGGATTTCTTTCACGATCAGCTTACTTATTTGAATGGATGTCACCTCTTTTTTGTGCATATCTTTTGCGGTTTAATAATAGTACCGCAGTAAATCCAAATAGTACTAATCAAATTCTATTTTTTTTTAAAAATTTTATCATTTAGCCTGTAAATACGGTATTAATTCCAGGTATTATTTTAAATAAGCACTTAAAAATGCCATGCTTAGGTGATTTAACAAAATATAGAAAGACAAAAGTTCAGGAAAAATAGAAAAGAAACTAAAGCATCAAGAATACCAGGTTGGATCAAATAAATAAAACTAATTAGCCGTCCGAATTCAAATTATTGCGGTAAAAATTTTATAATAAAATATCCTGTGGTCAATAATTGAAATGTTTGCAGATTTAATTGTTTTCTCAATAAATTCAAGGCCCTAAGTTTATGATTTTTAACTGTTTGCACACTTAAATTCATTAAATCGGCTACCTCTTGATTACTTTTACCCTCTAAATAAGTAGAGATAATAATCTTTCGAGCCTGTGTTGGTAATTGCTGAATTGCTTGATATAAAGATCCAAATACTTCAGATTCTATCATAAAATCTAAATGATTGATCTCTACTTTATCTTGATCATATAAGAAAATCTCTTCTCTTTTGATGCTTCTTGAATTTTTTTCCCGATAATTAAGCCCTACATGTTTTGTGGCTTGATAGATGGAACTCTTTAAATGATCGATAGATTCAAATTCTTTTTTACCTTTCCAAATTTTAATAAACGCATCCTTGGCAATATCTTCCGCTTCTTTATCATCATTAGTAAACTGGAGCGCATATAGACAAATTCTTGGGTAATATTGATGAAAGATAAATTCAAAGGCATGTTCATCCGATTGCCTTAATTTGGCGATTAATTCCTTTGAATCAGCAAAATCAACCATAGATGGATTACCCATTTCAATACTGAAGGTAGCGTATAAAAAAAAATGTTTTTTAGGTAGTATTAACTATTTATTAAAAGTTAATAATGCAGTAAATATAAAAAAAAATAGAATTGTATTCGAATTTGTTAACATTTAATCGATACAACATTAATAATTTAAAAATTTCACCCGGAGCTAAGGCATGGATAATGGAATTCTATGGATTATTTAAATGCTACGAAAGAAGCAAAACATAGATTTTTGCTAAGGATATCGACCTCCTTAAAGCCAACTTTCTTTAATAAGTCCAATTGGTAAAGAAGCGGTCTTGGCGAATCCTCTTTTTCGATATAATCAAATACATGGTCTCGATAAGCTTCATCTTTTAAGTTAGTTAAAAATTGTCCGTACAATTCATCATACATATACTTTTGTAAGACCGAATTCGATTGCTGGATTAAATCAAAAATCCAAATACTACCTCCGGGTTTTAAACAACGATGTAATTTTTCGAATGCCAATTCCCAATCTTGATCATCTCGGAGATGATGCAATACGGCAGTAGCAATAATAACATCAAAATGATTATCGGCTAGCGGTATAGTTCTAAAATCTCCTTGAAGGCAGGTGGTTTTCCCGAGATTAATCTGATCTATGCGTTGTTTTGCTCGAATTAACATGGGCATGCTCAAGTCTAGTAAGGTAAAATCTATTGGATTAAGTTTTTCCAATAATTTAACATCATAATTACCTGCGCCACAGCCAATGTCTAAAACCGCTGAAACATCCGGCTGTACTTTGGAAATGGCCGTGCAAATCCATTCCATATTTAGGCTAGCGTCTATGCTGGTCGCTTGCCCAGTTTCTAAATTTGAAAAACGTTCTACATCCTGATCAAATCGTGCTTTGATCTCTTGGATGGTTGATTTATTTATCATATTTATAAAATTTAACGCTTAATTTTCAACAGTTTATTTTCAAAAATAACAAACAATTACAGTACTTTAAATCCTTAGCCAATTAATTAGCCTAAAAATGCCAGGATGATGCCCAAGCATTCCATGAGCAACATTCAAAATTGAAAAGGCTTGTACGTTCCAGTTGAAAACAGCATTTTTATACCAGATTATTATAAAATCTCAGATATGAAACTCTATACTATTGATACAGGTTTTTTTAAATTAGATGGTGGAGCTATGTTTGGTGTTGTTCCTAAAGCCATTTGGCATAAAACAAATCCTGCAGACGACCGTAACCTATGTACTTGGGCAACTCGATTATTATTAATGGAGGATGGTCAACGATTAACATTGATAGATACCGCTTTGGGAGATAAGCAAGATGCTAAATTTTTTGGTCATTATTTTATGCATGGTGATGCTAGCTTAGATTCATCCTTAGCAAGTCTTGGATTCCATCGGGATGATATTACGGATGTAATTTTAACACACTTGCACTTTGATCATTGTGGAGGAGCCATTAAACGAGAAGGGGAAAAATTGAGTCCAGCATTTAAAAACGCGCGATTTTGGTCCAATGAAACCCATTGGAATTGGGCAACTGTCAATCCCAATCCGCGTGAAAAGGCTTCTTTTCTTTCGGAAAATATATTACCTATCTATGAATCTGGGCAGTTACATTTTCTATCTGAAGATCAAAATCGCTTCGATTCCAACATGGAAATGCGGTTTGTTTATGGACATACGGAAGCCATGATGCTACCTCAAATAAATTATAAAGGTAAAACCATCCTATATATGGCTGATTTGTTGCCATCCGTAGGTCATATCCCTTTGCCATATGTCATGAGCTATGATGTAAGGCCATTAATAACGATGGATGAAAGGCAATCCTATTGGAAAGAGATTGTAGAACATGAATACATTCTTTTTCTTGAACATGATCCTGTGTTCGAATGTTGTACCTTACAAAATACAGAAAAAGGAATTCGATTAAAAGAAACATTTAAACTATCCGAACTATAAAAATACTGAAGGTATGTCCGTAGAATTAAAAAAACGATTTGATCGTATAGTTCATATTCTAATTCATTTGCAATCAAAAAAGGTAGTTCGAGCGCAAGAACTTGCCGATCGTTTTGAGGTCAGTTTACGGACCATATACCGAGATATCAAAAGCCTAGAGCAAGCAGGTGTTCCCCTCATTGGGGAAGCTGGAACAGGTTATAGCATAATGGATGGGTATAAGCTGCCTCCCGTATCATTTAGTAAAGAGGAAGCCTTAAGTTTTGTGGCCGCAGAGAAGATTGCCGAGAAATACTTAGATAAACAAACCTTACATAATTATGCTTCTGCCATGCTGAAAATGAAGGCTATCTTAAAAAGTAATGAGCAAGAAATGGTTAGCACGGTGCAGGAGCAGATTATCATGCGAAAACTCGAGGCTCCAGTATTTTTAGAACAAGTTCCTCAAGTCCTAAGCAGTGCATTGGCTGCTATTGCTCAACAAAAACAGCTTCATATCTTGTACCAAGGCGTGAAAGATAACCTCGCCATGGAAAGAACTATAGAGCCGGTGGGTATCGTCCATGAATTAGGCTATTGGTATATTGTAGCATACTGTATGCATAGAATGGACTATAGGCAATTTCGGAGTGACAGAATTCAACATATCTCAGCCAAGGATCAACTTTTTACCCAGAAACACCTTTCAATTGATCAAATCGTTAAAAAACAGCACCCAGCTCAAGCTCCTCGAATACGCGTAATCATTAGATGTTCTACACAATTTGCTCCATATATTCGATGGCAAAGAAATCATTATGGTTTTAAAGAAGAAATCCTAGTCCAAGATCAAGTAGAAATGCATTTCGAACCCTACGATATCGACCATGAATTTCCGCGTTGGCTCATGATGTTCGCCGACCAAATCGAAATCATTGAACCCATAGCAATAAAATTGTATATGCAATCTCTGATTATTGAAATGAAAAATAATCTGGATCTGTAAAACAGTGTTGATTTCATATTCTAGGTAGGTTTAACCCACTTCAACGATCATTATCAGGAACAAATTGAATATCTAAACTATTCTTTCGCTTCCATCTCAATTCTTGTTGACTAAACTCCACAGCTCAAAATTTACTTGTTCCAAAGAATTTTCAAGTACAGTATGCTAAGCTAGGTGAAACACGCTGCAAGTACCTAAAACATATCATTTAGGACTTTTCGAATTCCCTCCATTAACCTTTCAAAATATTATTTAATATGTCCAGATTTTCAAGCGAATATGCTTGCATATTCTACGGATATTGTTCGGAATTTTACGTTTAATTTCCGAAGGAGATCCGATGAAGATGCGTCTAATATCCGTGTTAGTGAAAATATAATACAGTTCATTTTACAAGGTATAAATACTAAAATATTCACTTATCTTTGCGACTTATTTAAAATAGAATTCAACGTGATTAATGTAAATAATATAAGTGTTTCTTTTGGAGGTACAACCTTATTTTCGGATGTTTCATTTTCCATCAATGAAAACGACAAAATAGCTTTAATGGGGAAAAATGGGGCGGGAAAATCCACCTTATTAAAAATTATTGCTGGAGCAGGAAAACCGACTTCGGGAAATGTATCTGGACCTAAAGACGCAGTCATTGCTTATTTGCCTCAACATTTATTAACTCAAGATAACTTAAGCGTTTTTGAGGAAACGTCTAAAGCTTTTGGAGAAGTATATGAAATGCGTGATGAATTGGAAAGTTTGAATGAACAATTAACCATTCGTACGGATTATGAATCGGACGATTATATGAAATTAATCGAACGGGTATCTGAACTGAGTGAAAAATTTTATTCTATCGAAGAAACAAATTATGATGCGGAAGTAGAAAAAGTGTTGAAAGGCCTTGGTTTTTTACGCAGTGATTTTACTAGACAAACTTCCGAATTTTCTGGTGGATGGCGAATGCGAATTGAATTGGCAAAAATATTATTAAAAAAACCTGATTTAATTTTATTAGATGAGCCTACAAACCATATGGATATCGAAAGTATTCAGTGGTTGGAAGACTTTTTAGTGAATTCCGCGAAAGCGGTAATTGTCATTTCCCATGACCGTGCATTTGTAGATAATATCACCAACAGAACTATTGAGGTGACGATGGGTAGAATTTATGATTATAAAGCTAAATACAGTCATTATTTGGAATTACGCAAGGATCGTCGTTTGCACCAACTGAAAGCTTATGAAGAGCAGCAACGATTTATTGCAGATAACCAAGAATTTATAGATCGTTTTAGAGGGACATATTCCAAAACACTTCAAGTGCAATCCCGGGTCAAGATGTTGGAAAAATTAGAAATTATTGAAATTGATGAGGTAGACAACTCAGCCTTGAAACTTAAATTTCCACCTTCACCACGATCGGGAAACTATCCGGTAACGGTTGAAGACTTATCCAAATCCTATGGAGATCATGTGGTGTTTGAAAAAGCCGCTATGGTTATTGAAAGAGGGGAGAAGGTCGCATTTGTAGGTAAGAATGGAGAAGGTAAATCAACCATGATTAAAGCTATCATGGGGGAAATTGATTTCGAAGGTTCCCTAAAAATAGGCCATAATGCTAAGATTGGCTACTTTGCTCAGAATCAAGCTTCTCTACTCGATGGTGATTTAACCGTGTTTGAAACGATTGATCAAATTGCGGTGGGGGATGTGCGCGTGAAAATTAAGGATTTGCTAGGCGCTTTCATGTTTAGTGGTGAGGATACCTTGAAAAAAGTAAAAGTCCTTTCTGGTGGTGAGAAAACAAGGTTGGCAATGATTAAGCTTTTGCTAGAGCCGGTCAATGTGCTAATCCTGGATGAGCCAACTAACCATTTGGATATGAAAACGAAAGACATCATCAAAGAAGCTTTACAAGATTTTGATGGAACATTGATTTTAGTATCACACGATCGTGATTTTCTAGAAGGGCTAGCACAGAAAGTATTCGAATTTGGAAATAAACGTGTTAGAGAACATTTTGAAGATATTAAAGGATTCTTAGCCTATAAGAAATTGAATAGTTTGAAGGAAATTGAACAATAAAGCATAAAAATTTAAAAAGCTTAACCGCTTGTTTTTTCTCAAGACTTAACTTATTAAAAATTAAACGTTTAATAAGTTAAGTCTTTTTTAATTTCTAATAAAATTATAGAAAAACCTATTTTTTTATTTAAAATAATCTATAAATTTGTTTATCTAACTCCTTTCTAGATACTAACTAACAAGAGTTACAAACCAATACTGACTCGCTCATTTTATGAAAATTGATATTTCTAAAAGCTTCAAGCGTAGTGCTAGAAAAACAGTCTGGTATATTATATTATTTGTTTTCACTTACCTTTTCCTATTAGGATTTTCATTTTTATTGACACTTACTTGCATCTATTTTGGAATAAAATTAATGATCGCCAAAATATTTATTCCCAGTATATTATTTGGCTTAATAATCATTTTATTTGGTTTCAGCATTTGTTATTTTTTATTCAAATTTATTTTTTCGAAACAGGAACGATTGGCAAATTTTTCCTTAGAAATTTCGGAAATTGAAGAACCAAAATTGTTCGAGTTTATTAATAGTGTGGCTGAAGAAGTCGATACCTCGTACCCAACTAAAGTAGTGCTTACCCACGATGTGAACGCCTGCGTTTATTATGAATCATCCTTTTGGAATATATTTCTACCCATCAAGAAAAATTTGCAAATCGGAATTGGGCTGATGAATATCTTAAACCAGCAAGAATTTAAAAGTGTATTAGCTCATGAATTTGGCCATTTTTCGCAGGCTAGTTTACGGACAGGTAATTATGTTTACCAAGTTAATCGAATGCTGTATAACTTTTTGTATAAAAATAATTCCCTTACTGAAATACCTAAAAAACTAAAAAGATTCAATAAATGGATCGCAGCAGGATTGGATTTTTCCTTATTACTGATTGTAGCCATTCAAAAAGTATTGAAATTTCAATACCGGCAAATAAATCTTTCCTATCATGAACTTTCCAGGGAAATGGAATACCATGCAGATGCTATTGCCAGTCAGGTAGCGGGATCAACATCAACCGCGAATGCATTGATGAAAATTCCTTTTGCGGCCCATGGTTTAGAATTAACCATCACCAGTTATGAGAAACTATTAAATCAAAATATTATCAGTGTTAATTTATTTGAGGATCACCTTGCACTGATGAATTACATTGCATTAAGAAATGAATATCCGATCAGTAATGGTTTACCATGTATTAATATATCCAATGTAAATAAGTATAATCGTTCTAAAATTTATTTTGAAAATCCTTGGAATACACATCCAGATTTAAAAAGAAGGGTAGATGCCATCCATAAAGCAGGTGTCAAGACCAGTAATGAACAAGAAAATCCTGCCATTTTATTGTTTGAAAACCCTAAAACACGGCTTGAAAGTTTCAGTGAACTACTTTTTAAACCTTATTTAATTACTGAAAACCCTACTTTATGGCGTACGGAAACTTTTGTAAAGTACTATCAATTACGGATAGAAAAGGATGACCTGAGCCCCATATATCGAGGGTATTTTGATATCTGTAATCCTTACCTAGAAGAAGTGCCCAGTCTGCTTAAAAATGACGCTCCACTACACTTATCCTTACTGTTTTCGGATGAACGGCTTGATACCCTATATGCTTGGAATGGCATGATTACAGATTTAGAAATTTTAGATTCCATCCTGAGTGGTGATATCCAAGTCGACAATTTTACTTACGATCAAAAGCTTTATAAGAAAATAGATATCCCTCCATTAAAAAAGGTAATCATCGCCGAATTGGCAAGAATTGAACGCATTATGAAAGTTCAATTGCAGGATATTTATACATTTTTTTATCAAAAAGCGATATTGTCAGGGCAACAAATTAAAATTAAGACCCTGTATGAAGAGTTTAAATCAAGTCAAGAGACGTATTTGAATGACTTTGATTTATATCGAAACATGATGAAACAACTGGAAGTATATCAAGTTGATTTTGAGAAGCAAACTGATTTGACAAGTTTGGCTGCATTAAAAAAAACAGAACAACTTTTTAAACAACGATTGAATAGATTATTTCAAAAAGAATCTTTAAAACACATGCTTTCTTTGAGTGTACACGAAATTATGGAAAGGTATCTAAACGAAGATATAGCTTACGATCAAGAAGGTTTGAAAGACTTTAATCAGGAGCATGTGAATAAATTGATGACCTGCTTAATTCATTTTAATTCACTCATAGAAACGATCTTTTATCAAAAGAAAAAAGAGTTGTTAGATTTTCAAAGTAATCTGCTCAACAAACTCGCTTAAGTATTTACTGAATAGGCATAAAAAAAGGTAAGTATAATTAAAATTATATACTTACCTCCATCTAATCCTCCAATAAATTATTCCGCTTTGGAATTCAAATTTGTATCTGCAATATCTGTTAATTTTTCATCACAGGCCTTTTCTTCTTTTAGCGTTTTTAACAATATTTTCAACGCCTCTTGGTGACCCAATACCTTAGCAAATGCGGCTATTGTACCGTAAGTTGCAATTTCATAATGTTCCACTTTCTGAGAAGCAGCAATAATACCTGCATCTCGTACAGCACCAACTTCAGTCTCTTCCATGATGCCTTCGCCTTCTTCTAATAATCCGGCCATGGCATCGCATTTTACAGCTTCTGCTTTTACTCCTATAGATTTAAATGCCTCCTCCAGTCGGACAACATGTTCCTTGGTTTCTGCAAGATGCCCAGTTATGGCATTCTTAAGCAGTTTTGAAGTGGCATTTTTCTCCATTTTAGGAAGTGCTTTGACTAAAGCTTTTTCCGCCCAATAAATATCTTTTAGGGCGTCTTCAAATAAATCTTGTAAATTTTTGGCAGCTGCTGCCTTTGGTTTTACTTTCGTTTCTTTTGTTGTTGCCATAATATTCATTTTTTTTGTAACTGAATGAACAACAAAAAGAGCCTGGAAAAGTTTTTTATTTTTTTAAACTTATAAAGAAGGAAAATTGATTCTCCATAAATTTTAGCTATAGCATTTGGAAATTTAGTTTAGCTTTTTTTTCTTTTGCTAAAAATAGACAACTCCGTAGCAATTAATCTAGGCCAAGGCAATAAAGTTTCTTTGATGTACTGTTCACCTTTTGCTTCGCCTAAGAGTTCTGCCATCGTTGAAGCCTGTAATTGCGTATGATTTAAGAAAGATTTATTGGGCTCTGGAGGAGTATGCTTTGATTTTTTTTGTTGTTTCATATTTAGATGAAGTAAATGACAAGTAAAATTCATCGAATCAGGTAATGAATCTTAGCAGATCATATAAACGATGATATAAGCTTAGCGCGTTTGCGTATATAAAGCATAAAAAAAGTGGTAATAAGCAATGAAGCTATTACCACAATTTTAATAAACTTGCAAAAATGGAGTATTATGCAATGCGAACGTTAATCGCATTTAGTCCTTTTTTACCACGCTCAACATCATAAGTAACTTCATCATTTTCTCTGATGTTGTCTCTTAATCCTGTAGAGTGAACGAAGATGTCTTCACCACCATCATTTGGTGTAATAAATCCAAAACCTTTAGTGTTGTTGAAGAATTTTACTTTTCCTTGTTGCATTTTGTATTGTAATTAAATAAAATATTGTAATCAGATTCTAAATCCTATTTGCACGTAACTTTTACGCTTTTTAATGTTATTGCTAAAAGTACGATTAATAGTTTTATGTTGCGAACAACAATGCTATTTTCTGATACTAATATTAAAAACAAAGTAGGAGCTGTAAATGCGAAACTAAAAAGGATGAGTAAACTTATCTGTTTCAGAAATGCGTTGGCAGAGCCTGATAGTTATCAAAGGTAGGATATTTATTTGACATCAAAGATTTCTTTTTTAATAAGTTTCTAAATATTTTTAAAAAGATGCATATTTTATCGAAAATGCACAAAAATTTAAATCAGCTAAATACTGATAAATGATATATTTATTAAATCTATGCGCATTTATTTAAACAATAAACAATGAATCCAACTTAAAGCCGAACCTCAGATTAGAGCCCTTCATGAGCTTGATATTTGGACTGAGTAACAAACAGTTCCTGATAATGATTATCTTAACTGAACACCTCATGCTGCCCTAAAATCTAACGCTATTTACCCCGTACTAATAATATTTAAAGTTCTCTTCATAAAAAACTATAATGATGGTTTCTTATATAGTGAACTTAACCAAAAATACCCAGTAGCTCCACAGATAAGTGATCCGATTAGCACAGCAAATTTAGCCTCTTCAATAAATGCAGGATCACTAAATGATAGCATAGCTATAAAAATGGACATGGTAAATCCAATTCCTCCCAATAAGCCCACACCAATCATATGTTTCCAATTGGCAAATTCAGGTAAATTAGCAACTTTTAATTTGACACAAATAAATGAGGTGAAAAATATGCCAATGGTTTTACCGAAAAATAATCCTAAAATTATTCCTAAGCCTAAGGGCGTAGTTAATCCGGCTATCATTTCTTGATGAATAGTGATATTGGTGTTAACTAATGCAAATAAAGGAATTATGATAAAATTTACCGGTTTAACCAAAAGATGTTCTAATTTTTCTAATGGAGATTCTTTATCTGTTGCGTTTGTTGGTAAGGTCATGGCCACTAAAACTCCGGCAATGGTAGCATGGATACCCGAATGGTGGATAAAATACCAAATAAATATTCCAGGCAAAATATATGCTAAAATATTCTTCACTCCGAAATAATTAAACGCAATAAGCACCGCCAATATAGCAGCAGCGTACATTAAATAAGTCACATTCAGGTCTGAGGAATAAAATATAGCGATAACAAGTATGGCTAATAAGTCATCGACAATCGCTAATGCTGCTAAAAATATTTTGAGACTGGCTGGAACTTTCTTTCCCAATAAGGTGATAATGGCTAATGCAAAAGCAATATCAGTAGCCATGGGAATTCCCCAACCATGATGTGTAGGCTCGTTTAAATTGATAAAAGCATAAATAATTGCTGGAACAATGGCGCCACCAATAGCGGCGATGATGGGTAATGCTGCTTTTTTAGGCGATGATAATTCACCTTCTACCAATTCTCTTTTAATTTCAAGTCCTACCAATAGGAAAAAGATAGCCATTAGACCATCATCAATCCATTGTTTAAAACTATATTTTAAATGAATAGACTCATGCTCATAGCCTAAGCTGGTTTTTAATAATTGATTGAAACCTTCCGCAAGTGGACTGTTTGCAATAAGAAGTGAAATGATAACACAAACGAAAAGTAAAATTCCTCCAGAGGTATTTGAGGACAAAAATTTCTTGAAAACTGTCAAATTAATCAGTTTATTCATAGTCTTGAAGTAGTAGCAGTATAAATTATCAATATCCTAGTGAGTAGGTAAAGATAGCAAATTAGGGCCAAAAATGGAATTTTTCAGGCATTTAGCCTTAGGTAAACGATGGAAATTTAATTCCTTATTTAAGAAAATTAGGATGGGCGCTCTTGCCCATCCTTGTTGGAATTAATTCTTATAGCTAAACCATTTAATTAGCTCTTTTATACTTGCTTTTTTACCATACATCAATATACCGACTCGGTATATTCTAGCAGCAAACCAAGTCGTTATTAAGAAACCTGCTACTAATAATGAAAAGGAGAGCGCGATTTGCCATATAGGTACCCCAAAAGGTATTCTAACTAACATCGCAATGGGTGAGGTTAATGGGATAAAACTTAACCAGGTGGCTATACTTCCGTGTGGATCATTGATGAGCACGCCAAAGGATAGGACATAAGCCAACAGCAGTGGCGTGGTAATCGGCATGGTAAATTGATTGGCTTCAGTCTCATTATCTACCGCGGAGCCTACTGCGGCAAATAAGGCACTATAAAGCATATATCCACCTAAAAAGAATAGAAAGAAACAAATTAAAAGTTGGGGAATATCTACCGCATTGAGCATATTATCCATATTAGTTAACATGGATAGGTTTTCCATTTCTGGATTCGAATTTGCTCCTGCCTGCACTTCCAATTGCTGTTGGACATCCGCTTTATCTAGCAATAGGGAGGTTGCTCCCGTAATTAAAGCAAAACTTAATATAATCCATAAAAGAAATTGAGTGATACCAACTAGTCCTATACCAATAATCTTGCCCATCATTAATTGAAATGGCTTTACGGAGGATATGATAACTTCTACAATTCGACTTGATTTTTCTTCAATTATACCTCGCATAACTTGTGCACCGTAAAGAAATAAGGACAAGTAAATCAAGATGGATAAGGCAATCGCTATGCCCATAGCAATCCTTGTATCGCTATCTTTTGCCTCACCGGTATCGGTAATTTCTTTCGCGGCTATACTCACCGTCGTGTTTATGTTTTTAATCTTGTCCGGATCGATATTCAATTGTTTGTATTCATGGTTTAATACAATAGCTTCCAATTGCGATTGGATTTCATCTTGAATACCGATGTTGGGCTTTCCCGAAGAAAGAAACTCTATTTTTTTGCTTACTAAAAAATCAGCTGGTATAAGCAATAGGCTTGTTTTTTCGGCAGACTCCTTGACCGTTTGCAACTGTGCTGCGAGTTCATCATTGGATTGGGTAAAGGTGATCGTTTTATTGTTTTTTAATAAACCACCTATCGCCTTACTGTCATCAAGTACATAGACTATGGCATGGTTATCTTCAAAACTTTTTTTCGTTAAGAAATAGACGCCCACATACATACCTATAAAAAACAGCGGGACTAAAAATGTGGTTAGTAAAAAGGATTTCTTTTTAACCCTACTTAAATATTCTCTTTGAATAATTAACAATATCTTATTCATTATTACGTAATTATAGTATTAAAATTTATGGGTTACCTTATCTATGAATATATCATTCATGGAAGGAATGATTTCAAATATTTGTTGTATTTCCATTTGTGGCAACAACTCATACAACACATCATTTAAGGTAAATTCGGGGTTAATCTTTAGGGTTATACTCGCTGAATGTTCCTGCACCTGTTTAATAATTTCCCATTTTGGAGAAGTTAAGTGGAGTGCTTGATCGGAAGCAGTCGATTGATATTCGATGGTATATGTTTGATTTTTATATTGATTTTTAATACTCTTAACAGATCCTTCTAAAATTAATTTAGCATTATTAATGAGTACAATATAATCACAGAGCGCTTCTACAGATTCCATACGATGCGTGGAATAAATGATAGTCGCCCCTTTACGGTTTAGTTCTAAAATTTCATCTTGAATGATTTGGGCATTTACAGGATCAAAACCAGAGAAGGGTTCGTCTAAGATAATTAATTCAGGTTCATGGATGACTGTAGCGACAAACTGCACCTTTTGTTGCATGCCTTTACTCAGGTCTTCCACTTTTTTATCCCACCAGGATTCTATCTGCAGTTTTTCAAACCAATATTTAAGCTTTTCTTTGGCACTTTGCTTGGAAATCCCTTTCAATTGCGCCAAATAAATCATCTGTTCGCCAATTTGCATTTTCTTATACAATCCTCGCTCTTCTGGAAGATATCCTATTTTAGCAATGTGCTTTGGAGATAATAATTCACCATTAAAATAAATTTCACCAGCATCTGGGGCTGTAATTTGGTTGATAATTCGAATCAAGGAGGTTTTACCTGCTCCATTAGGCCCTAATAATCCAACAATTTTTCCTTTTGGAATCTGAAAAGAGACATTATCTAAGGCCTGATGATTAGCATATTTTTTCACAATGTTTCTTATATCGAGCATAGAGAGAATAATTAATGTTCTTGTAAATAATATTTCGACTAGCGGTGTTCCGCTAATGGACTAATATCAATAAAATTTTGGATAACCGCTTAAAAAATTAATTTATCGTAACTTTGCCCTCATGATTATAAAACAGGCAGAATTTGTAAGTAGCAACACGGAAGTAAGTAAATTACCTTTGGCAGATAAACCAGAATATGCTTTTATCGGCCGATCTAATGTTGGTAAATCTTCATTGATTAATGCCATCACGGGAAGGAAAACCTTAGCCAAGACTTCACAAAAGCCTGGAAAGACGCAACTTATCAATCATTTTATAATCAATACGAATTGGTATTTAGTTGATTTACCGGGATATGGTTTTGCCCAAACATCCAAAAAAAATAGGATAGAATGGGAAAAATTTATTCGGGCATATTTGAGAAAACGGGAAAATTTGCAATGCGTATTTGTGTTGATTGATAGTCGACATGAACCTCAAAAAATAGACTTGGAGTTCTGTTGTTGGTTAGGAGAGGAGCAAATACCATTTCAATTGCTGTTTACTAAAGCAGACAAACACTCGATGGTTAAGTCTGATCAGCATATAGCCAAGTTTCGTAAGGCTTTAAAAGTATGGTTTGAAGAGATTCCACCGATTATATTAACCTCATCTGAGACCAAATTAGGTTGTGAAAAGGTGCTTCAACACATTGATGAAATTAACCAAAACTTTATTTCTCCCATCGTATAATACATGAAGAAGTACATGTCACTAGTGCTTTTTGCACATAGTATTTTTGCTTTACCATTTGCCATTATCGGATTTTTTCTTGCTGTAAATTCTACGGATTATCAATTTGAATGGAAGCTGTTTTTATTGATGCTCTTATGTATGGTTACGGCAAGGAATGCAGCCATGGCTTTCAACCGATATCTGGATAGAGATATTGATGCCATTAATCCAAGGACAGCCATACGCGATATTCCAGCAGGACGAATATCAGCGCAACAGGCCTTATTATTTACCGTGCTGAATAGTGTGATTTTTATGGTCGCCTGTTATTTCATTAATAGCATGTGTTTAATGCTTTCACCAGTTGCTTTATTTGTCATCTTGTTTTATTCACACATGAAGCGCATCTCTCCGCTTTGCCATTTGGTATTAGGACTTGGCTTAGGCTTGGCCCCTGTGGGAGCTTATCTGGCAGTTACTGGTTATTTTTCTGCAGTTCCCGTTTTTTATGGATTAGCCGTATTAACCTGGGTAAGTGGATTTGATATTATCTACGCCCTTCAAGATGAGGAATTCGACCGTGCTAATGGTTTAAAATCAATCCCCGCTAATTTTGGAGCTGTAAAAGCGCTCAAGATTTCGGAAGTCTTACACCTGGTATCTTTTATATTCGTATTGTTACCAATTTGGTTTATGCCAACAGGTTTGTTTTATTATATAGGATTAACATGTTATGCTTTATTACTGCTATATCAACATAGAATTGTGAGTCCTACGGATTTAACTCGTGTGAATAGAGCCTTTATGACCACGAATGGGGTCGCATCTGTGGTTTTTGCCTTGTTTTATTTATTGGATATTCTGATAAAAATCTAAGGCTTATACCTTGCCTTTTTAAGCGTATAGCGAAAAAATAATTTGCATTACATTTTGAAATCGTTTTCTTTGCAAAAATCAAAATAATAAATGGCGAAAAATTTATTGATAGTTGAGTCCCCGGCAAAAGCCAAAACCATAGAAGGATATTTAGGAAAAGATTTTTTAGTGAAATCAAGTTATGGCCACATCAGAGATCTGGTGAAAACTGATGATGCCATCGATACAGAAAATAAATTTACCCAAAAGTATGAAGTACCTTCGGATAAGAAGGCCGTTGTCTCTGAATTAAAAAAACTAGCAAAAGCAGCAGAAACTGTATGGTTAGCGTCCGATGAGGACCGAGAAGGAGAAGCTATATCTTGGCATTTATTTGAAACCTTAGGCTTAAAGGAAGAAAACACCAAACGAATAGTATTTCATGAAATTACCAAACCAGCTATTCTAAAAGCTATTGATTCGCCACGTAAAATTGATTATAATCTAGTTAATGCGCAACAAGCGCGTCGGGTATTGGACCGTTTAGTGGGTTTTGAATTATCACCTGTATTATGGAAAAAGGTTAAACCTTCTCTATCTGCAGGACGTGTTCAATCTGTTGCTGTTCGTTTAATTGTAGAAAGAGAACGTGACATCAATAAATTTCTTGCAGAAGCAGCCTTTAAAGTGGTTGCATTATTTTCAACTGGAAAAGGGAAAGAACAGGTTAAAGCGGAATTACCAAAGCGTTTTTCTTCTTTAGCAGAGGCTGAAATATTTTTAAAGGATTGTGCAAAGGCCATTTTTGAGATTAAATCTTTAGAAACTAAACCTTCAAAAAGATCTCCTGCGGCACCTTTCACCACATCTACCTTACAACAGGAAGCGAGTCGTAAACTTGGCTTTTCTGTCGCAAGAACCATGCAAGTTGCACAGCGATTATATGAGGCAGGACGAATTACCTATATGCGTACCGACTCTGTAAACTTATCGGACACTGCATTACAAGCCGCAGAATCAGAAATTCTTCAAGCATTTGGAGACAAGTACCATAAATTACGTCAGTTCCGTACAAAGAGCGCTGGTGCCCAAGAAGCACACGAAGCTATTCGCCCAACATATTTTTCAGAACATCGTATAGAAGGAGACAATTCCGAAAAACGTTTGTATGAATTGATTTGGAAACGGGCTATTGCGTCGCAAATGAGTGAAGCTGAGTTTGAAAAAACGGTCGCTAATATAGATATCAATACACGCTCAGAAGATTTTATTGCTACTGGAGAAGTCATGAAATTTGATGGTTTTCTTAAAGTATATATGGAATCGACAGATGAGGATCAGGATGATTTGGACGATGAAAACACAGGAAATTCTTTATTACCGCCATTAACCAAAGGACAGTTATTGACTGTAAAATCTATCCAAGCTACGGAAAGATTCTCAAGACCTCCAGCGCGATATACTGAAGCTTCCTTAGTTAAGAAACTGGAAGAGTTAGGGATAGGTAGACCTTCTACCTATGCGCCAACAATCTCTACGATACAAAATAGGGGCTACGTAGTGAAGGAAGATCGGGATGGAAAGGAACGTATATACCAACAATTGACCTTAACGAATGGAGAAATCCTACAAATAAGCAAATCTGAAATTACAGGTGCTGAACGTAGTAAATTATTCCCTACTGATATTGGTGTGTTAGTGAATGATTTCTTAGTTCAGCATTTCAAAGGAATTATTGACTATCATTTTACAGCGAAGGTTGAAAAAGAATTTGATGAAATAGCACAGGGAATGAAGGAATGGACAGAAATGCTCAGCTCTTTCTATGGGCCATTTCATGCTGAAGTTCAAGATACCTTAGATAATGCGGATCGTGCATCGCATGAACGTGAGTTAGGTGTACACCCTGAAAGTGGAAAACCAATTTCTGTCCGTGTAGGACGTTTTGGTCCACTGGTACAAATAGGTGCTGCAGACGATGAGGAAAAACCTCAATTTGCCTCCTTGAGAAAAGGGCAAATGATCGAAACCATTACCTTAGAAGAAGCTTTGGAATTATTTAAACTTCCTAAGAAGATTGGGGAGTTTGAGGAGAAAGAAATGACGGTTGCCATTGGTCGTTTTGGCCCTTATATCCGTCACAATAGCAGTTTTTATTCCTTACCAAAAGGGGTAGATCCATTGGATGTTGAATCTGATCAAGCTATAGAAATCATAAAAGAAAAACGTCAAAAGGATATTGAGAAGATTATTCGTGTGTTTGATGAAAATCCAGAGGCTAAAATAGAAAATGGCCGATGGGGACCTTTTGTTCGTTTTGGTAAGCAAAACCTAAAAATACCCAAAGGAACTGAAGTAGAAAGCATTAGCTATGAGGATGTTTTGAAATGGGCAGAAGCGGATAGTAAATCCACTCCAGCTAAAAAAGGTAGAGCAACAAAAGCTAAAAAGTAATCGTATAAATGAAAAAGGATTTGCCTTTAAATATCGTTGAGGATGTATCCATTGCCATTGTTTTGGAAGGTGAAACACCCGTAAATAAAGTTTGGAATGTATACTTAATCAACGAAAAACCTCATCCTCTTAAACATGTATTAGTGACTTCAAAAGGCTATGGTGAAAAGGATGGGAAACAAGTAAAAACTTCCATGTTAAGACATTTTATAGGTGATATGGAACCTTTCAGTATACAGAAAATTGAAGCCATCGATGTACAAGTCTTCGGATTAACCAATGAATATTGGTTGAGTTTCTATATCGATGAAACCATATTTGATAAAAAATATATTTTTCTTCCGGAAAGTATCGTTGACGAAAACCTAATTAAAGTACCATTAGTTAATAAACCAGGTGTCATGATAGGAGGGACGAACTAATGGGCGCAAAAAACATTGTGATTGCTATAGATGGCTTTTCCTCTTGCGGAAAAAGCACGGTTGCTAAAGCATTGGCTAAAAAACTAAACTATGTTTTTGTAGATAGTGGTGCGATGTATAGAGCCGTTACACTCTATTTTTTACGAAATCAAATTGCCTTGGATGATGATCAAGCCATTGCAGAAGCTTTAGAGCATATTCACATAGATTTTATTCCAAATACGGATAAAACACAAATCTTACTTAACAATGAGGATGTGTCAGACGCCATCAGAACGATGGAAATATCTGAACAAGTTAGTGAAGTGAGCGCTGTTAAAGCTGTACGTACCGCGATGGTTAAACAACAACAGCAACTCGGGAAAAAACGCAATATAGTGATGGATGGCCGTGATATTGGCACTACGGTATTTCCGAAAGCAGATTTAAAAATATTTATGACTGCTAGTCCGCAAATCCGTGCAGAAAGAAGATACGCTGAGCTGACTGCCAAAGGTGAAAATGTAACTATGGAAGAAGTGCGTGAGAATCTAGCGCATCGGGATCATATCGATAGTACACGTGTGGAAAGCCCATTGCGACAAGCGGAAGATGCTATTGTTTTAGACAATAGTGATTTAAATCAAGAACAACAATTGTTATATGTGGAGCAATTAATCCAAGAACGATTAGCTCCATAGTACCGCATACCTACAAATAAAAAGACCTCCATTGGAGGTCTTTTTATTTTACTTTAAATTATTGATTTCTTGTTGCTCCCTAAGTTTTTCTACATTATTTGCAGAACCGAATTCATCGGTTTTCTCTTGGAATGCATTCAATATTTCTACTATGGCTGCTGAGTTATCTGCCGTACGTTGATAAATTTCCGGAATCTTCGACTCGATGTTTTTGTCGCCTAATTCGATATTATCAATTTCTACTTTAGCAATTTTCTCTAATACTGCTTGCTGACTGTGTCTAATGTCCTCTAATTCTCTGGATATCTTTTCCATGAGATCAAATTTCTTTAATTTATCCATAAAATATTATCATTAGTAACTAGACCTATAACGAATAAGTAATAAAAATGTTTTAATTACTTATTCGTTTAAAATCCATTACTGCAATGAATATGGATAATTTAGCGTGCAATTAGGCCAATGTACGACCTGGATAAGCTATTAATGCCTTTTCCAAACAAATTAATGCTTTCTTAAGATCTTCCTGATTCAATACATAGGCAAGTCGAACCTGATTGGTCCCAACTTGAGGGCTCGAATAAAAGCCTGTAGCAGGAGCCATCATAACCGTTTCCTGTTGATAATCAAATTCTTCCAACATCCATTGGCAGAATTTATCTGCATTATCGATAGGCAATTGAGCCACTACATAAAAAGCACCTCCAGGAACAGGACAAAAAACACCTTCCATGCTATTTAGCCCTTGCACTAAGGTATCTCTTCTAGCCGTATATTCTTTAGACACGGCCTCAAAGTAACTATCTGGCGTATCAACAGCAGCTTCACCTGCAATCTGTCCCTCTAATGAAGGACTTAGACGCGCTTGTGCAAACTTTAACGCCGTTTGGTACAATTCCTTGTTTTTCGTGATGATACAACCTATACGCGCTCCACAAGCGGAATAACGTTTAGATACCGTATCTAATACCACGACATGCTCCTCTAGACCTTCCAAATGCATAGGCGAAATAAATTCGCGACCATCATAACAAAACTCGCGATATGCTTCATCCGAGAATAAATATAAATCGTATTTCAAGCATAAGACCCTCAACGCTTCCATTTCTTCTCTAGAATACAAATATCCAGTAGGATTATTGGGGTTACAAATAGCTATAGCCTTTGTTTTCTCGGTAATTACTTTTTCAAATTCTGCAATAGAAGGTAAAGCAAAACCATTTTCAATATAAGACATGATAGGTTTTATCACGATATCTGAAGAACACGCAAATCCATTATAATTAGCATAAAACGGTTCTGGAATGATAACCTCTTCACCTGGATTTATACAAGCCTGCATGGCAATGGTAATAGCTTCTGATCCACCATTTGTCACTAAAATATCGGATGCTTCAATTTGGTAATTTAGTTTATTGTAATATTCCACTAATTTATTTCGATAAGAAGCAGTACCCTCCGAAGGCGTATATGCCCATACTTTAAAATCGATGTTTTTAAGGGCGTTTAACATCACTTCCGGCGTTTCAATATCTGGCTGCCCAATATTAAGATGATAGATTTTCTTACCTTCTTTTTTAGCAGCATCAGCAAATGGCGTTAATTTTCTGATCGGTGAAGCAGGCATCGCAGTGCCCTTATTTGAAATCGTTGGCATTATAAATAATTTACATTTTTAGTACAGCAAAATTACGGATAATATATAGCAAAGCAAAAAACGATCAGCATAAGAAAAGGCTATTCTTCATCAGAATAGCCTTTTTTATACTTCATATCATCTATTTAAAATATAGATGAGCATCTTTTCGTAGTAATTACTCCACTATACCTTTGATTGTTAAGGTTTTAACCGGAGTTTTTGTGTTAGATTTTACGATAAATGATTTCGTAAAAGGACCAGCGGTAGCTGCATTAAAAGTCACTTTAATAGAACCTGTATCGCCTGGTTTTACTGGCGTTTTAGTGAACTCAGCCACTGAACATCCGCAAGTAGGTTGAACCTCTGAAATGATAATAGGCTCATCACCAGCGTTGGTAAATTTATACTCATAGGTAGCTGGTTTATTCAAAGGAATTTTACCAAAATCATGTGTTTCCTTTTCAAACTTAAACTCAGCAGTCAATACAGTCATTGCTGTCAAACTAATAAAAGCAATAAGTACCGCACATATACTTGTAATTTTTTTCATTGTTTCGTTGTTTATGTAAAACATCTAATCAAATCTAAGACCATTTTTCCAACTTCTTATCAAATTAGCCTTAGAAAAATCTTAATCACACAAGATTTTTACAATAAATTTTAAATGATGCCTTCCTTGAGGATATCCTGAATATGAATAATTCCAGCATAATTTCCTTCATTAATCACCACCAATTGAGAAATACTATTTTGCCTCATCACATGTAATGCATTGACAGCTAGTTCCGAACGCTCAATTAATTTAGGATGAGCAGACATGATATCCTTCGCCTGAAGTTTACTTACATCCTCATACTTCTCCAACATCCGCCGAATATCTCCATCGGTAATAATTCCTAAAATATGTTGCTCATCAATGACCACCGTGGCGCCTAATCTAAACGTAGTAATACTAATTAGGACATCCCGAATACCTGTATGCGGCGTAACCAATGGTAAACCATGGTTATCGGATAAATCCCCAACACGCAGGTAAAGCTGTTTACCCAAAGCACCGCCGGGATGATATTTCGCAAAATCTTGATCCGAAAATTGTCGTACCGATTGAAGACATACAGCCAAGGCATCGCCCATCGCCAATTGTACGGTAGTACTTGTGGTAGGAGCCAAATTATTCGGACATGCTTCCCGCGTAATGGTTGTATCCAAAATATAATCGGCCTGTTCCGCTAAGTAAGAATTTGTATTTCCAACAATAGCCACCAAGGTGTTATTGGTCTGTTTTAAAAAGGGTACAAGAACTTTTATTTCAGGTGTATTTCCGCTTTTTGAGATCGCAATAATGAGATCATTTTTCTGAATTACCCCTAAATCACCATGAATTGCATCAGCAGCATGCATAAAAATAGCCGGTGTTCCTGTAGAATTTAAAGTTGCAACAATTTTTTGAGCGATGATTGCGCTCTTCCCAATTCCCGTAATAATAACTCTACCATTCAGATTTACAATGGCTTGCACCACCATAACAAAATCATCACTTAATCTTTCGGATAGGGCAAGTACATTTTCAGCTTCTAATTCGAATGTTTCCTTTGCGAGCTTTTTAATATCGATGTTGTTTTTCACGTTATCTTTGTGTAATTTTATTTATAATTATTTAAAAACATACAGTACAAAAATACATTTTTTAACACGTAATCTTTCTACGGTTAACATATCTATTTATTTGCATAGTCAATGGAAATAGAAAAATCACTATTCGATAATCTACAAGATTTCTTTGGATTTGATAATTTTAAGGGAGACCAAGAAGCTATCATCACCAACATTTTAAACAAAAAAGACACTTTCGTGATCATGCCGACAGGCGGAGGTAAGTCGATATGTTACCAACTTCCAGCAATGATGAGTGAAGGTACAGCTATCGTCATATCTCCATTAATCGCTTTGATGAAAAATCAGGTCGATCAATTACGAGCATTCGGTGGAAGAGATAGCATTGCACATTTCTTAAATTCATCCCTCACTAAAAGCGATATTATTCGCGTTAAAGAGGATGTATCCAAAGGAAAAACAAAACTGCTCTATGTCGCTCCCGAGTCCTTAGCAAAGGAAGAAAATGTCAATTTCTTACGCAGTATCACAGTCTCCTTTGTGGCTGTAGATGAGGCACATTGTATCTCTGAATGGGGCCATGATTTTCGTCCTGAATACAGGAAAATCAGGCAAGTCATCAACGATATTGGCGATAATATTCCAATCATAGCACTTACAGCTACCGCTACACCAAAAGTACAATCAGATATCCGCAAGAATTTGCAGATGACAAATGCGACCTTATTTAAATCTTCGTTTAACAGAACGAATTTATATTATGAGGTTCGTCCAAAGCAAGATGTCATTAAAGAAATTGTTCGCTTCATCAAAAGTAATTCGGGTAAAGCAGGTATAGTATACTGCTTAAGCCGTAAAAAGGTAGAAGAAATCGCGGAAGTATTGAGCATCAATGGCATCAAATCGTTGCCCTATCATGCAGGCTTAGATGCAAAAACTCGTGCCGATACTCAAGACAAGTTCTTGATGGAGGAAATTGAGGTCATTGTCGCTACCATTGCCTTTGGTATGGGTATCGATAAACCCGATGTACGCTATGTGATTCACCATGATATCCCGAAATCTATGGAAGGATATTATCAAGAAACTGGACGTGCTGGTCGAGACGGAGGGGAAGGCTATTGCCTAGCATTCTATTCGGAAAAAGATGTTGAAAAACTAACCAAATTCATGAAGGATAAACCTGTTTCTGAAAAAGAAATAGGAACCCAAATATTAAAGGAGGTTATAGACTATTCTGAATCCGCTGTTTGTAGAAGAAAACAAATCCTTCATTATTTCGGTGAAAAATTTGACGATACAGGCTGTAACAGTATGTGCGACAATTGTCGTTCCAGCAAAACATTTTTCGAAGCAGAAGCTCATTTACTGAAAGTGCTTAATTTCATCAAGGAGGAAGGAAATAATTTTGATGACCAACACATCATCAATGTTATGATCGGTCAGAATAACCAACCTATTTCATCTTATAAGCATGATGTTCATCCATTGTTTGGCTCCGGAAAAGATTTAGGAATTAATTATTGGAATTCCCTAATTAGGCAAGCAGAATTAGCCGATTTCATTAAAAAAGATATCGATCACTATGGTTTGTTGCAACTCACCGAATCGGGTAAAAAATACATCAACAATCCTTACGGCTTACGATTTATCTTAAATAAACCCATGGAAATGGGTAAAGGAGATCAATCCGATGGAGCAGGAGCAATTGCCGGTGCATTGGATACCGAATTGTTGAAGATGCTTAAGGAACTTCGAAAAAAGATTGCTAAGCAAAAATCATTGCCACCATTTGTCATCTTTCAAGACCCTTCTTTAGATGAGATGTGTACCCATTACCCAATAACGGTAGAAGAACTCAAACAGATACAAGGAGTTGGTACAGGAAAAGCCATGAAATTTGGCTCTCCGTTTATCGAATTGATTAAAAAGTATGTAGAAGATAATGAAATAGACAGGCCTCAAGATTTAGTGGTGAAGAGTACCGCCAATAAATCTGCTTTGAAAGTTTCTATCATTCAAAATATTGATCGAAAAATAAGTCTTGAAGATATAGCTTCATCCAAAGGGATTAGCTATGAAGATATGCTTAAAGAAGTGGAATCCATTGTCAATTCAGGTACAAAATTAAACATTGGATATTTTGTGGATGAAATGATTGATCCTGATCGTCAAGATGAGGTCTATGATTATTTTAAAAGTGCCGAAAATGACAGCATTGATAATGCCTTAGCAGAATTGGGTGAAGAAGATTATTCTTTTGAAGACATTCAGTTAATGCGTATAAAATTTATGTCAGAGCTCGGAAATTAATAAGAATTTTATGATTAATACATTTTTGCCGGACATCAAAAACGGCAACTCTAAGGCCTTCTTTTTGATGGCAGGGCCATGTGCAATTGAAGGAGAAGAAATCGCATTACGTATTGCAGAACGAATTGTCCAAATTACGGATAAATATCAAATTCCCTATATATTTAAAGGTTCATACCGCAAGGCAAACCGTTCTCGTGTAGACTCCTTTACAGGCATAGGAGATGAAAAGGCATTAAAAATATTAGAAAAAGTAGGAAAGACTTTCGGTATACCTACTGTTACAGACATCCACGAAAGTCATGAAGCCGCATTAGCTGCTGCCTATGTCGATGTATTGCAAATTCCGGCCTTCTTATGCAGACAAACCGAATTATTAGTTGCAGCTGCGCATACGGGCAAAGTCGTAAACATTAAAAAAGGTCAATTTCTATCTGCAGAATCCATGAAGTTTGCCGTAGATAAAGTAAAAGACTCTGGTAATGAAAAAGTTTTTCTAACCGATAGAGGCAATACCTTTGGTTATCAAGACTTAATTGTTGACTTCCGAGGATTACCGGTAATGAAGTCCTTTCAAGTTCCAACGATCATGGATTGTACCCATTCATTACAACAGCCCAATCAAGTTTCAGGAGTAACAGGAGGGAAGCCTGAACTTATTGAGACTATTGCCAAAGCGGCAATCGCTGTTGGTGCTGACGGCTTGTTTATTGAGACACATCCAGATCCAGCAAATGCGAAATCCGATGGCGCAAATATGCTTCAGCTCGATTTATTAGAAGGCTTACTGGAAAAATTAGTTCGTATTCGGGAAGCTGTTTTATAAGAGCTTTAGGCGATTTAAAAACAAAATATAACAGAAAAAGCGAGTAAATTACTCGCTTTTCTGCTTTATACCGAAGTATAAATGATAAAATAAACAAAATGTTATTCGAAATATTCTTTGATACGTTCAAAGAATGATTTTTCGCTTTTTCCTGGTTGAGGTTTAAAATTTGCAGAAGTTTTTAATTTTTCTAACAATTCTTTTTCCTCTTTAGAAACTGTTTTTGGAGTCCAAACATTGACATAGACCAATTGATCTCCTTTATGATATGAATTTACCTCAGGTAAACCTTTTCCTTTTAATCGTAATATTTTACCACCTTGTGTTCCAGGATCTATTTTTATTTTTGCTTTACCATCTATGGTAGGAATTTCTACACTCGTTCCCAATGCAGCATCAGCAAAATTAACATAGAGGTCATAGATCACATTTACACCATCACGTTTTAATGTTTCGTGAGCAACTTCTTCAACGAGAATGATTAAGTCTCCAGGAATACCACCACGTGGGGCCGCATTTCCTTTTCCACTCATAGACAATTGCATACCTTCACTTACGCCTGCAGGAATATTGATGGAAATAGTTTCTTCACCGCGTTCTAAACCTTCTCCTTTACAGGTGGTACATTTCGCCGTAATTTCTACACCTTCACCATTACAAGTAGGGCAGGTGCTCGTCGTTTGCATTTGACCTAATATGGTATTCGTTACTCTTCTTACAGAACCCGAACCGCCACAGGTATTACAAGTATGTGTAGAACCTTTATCTTTAGCACCAGAACCAGAACACGTATTACAAACGATTTGCTTATTAACTTTAACCTTCTTCTCGACACCATTTGCGATCTCCTCTAAGGTAAGTTTTACTTTAATTCTTAAATTCGTACCCCGTGTAACTCTTCTTCCCGAACGACCACCTCCAGAACCTCCGAAGAAACTTTCAAACGGATTTCCTCCGCCAAAAATATCTCCAAATTGACTGAAAATGTCATCCATATTCATTCCACCACCACCACCATATCCAGAAGCCGAATTGCCAGCATGACCAAACTGATCATACTTTCTACGCTTATCAGGATTACTTAAGATTTCATAAGCCTCAGCAGCTTCTTTAAAGTTATCTTCAGCGGCTTTATCTCCAGGGTTCTTATCAGGATGGTATTTTATAGCAAGCTTACGGTATGCTGATTTTATTTCAGCAGCATCAGCAGATTTCGATACCCCAAGGACATCATAATAATCTCTCTTTGACATGATTTATATTTTATTGTCCTACGACTACTTTAGCAAATCGAATGACGGTATCGTTTAATAGATAACCTTTTTCGATAACATCAATCACTTTATTTTTCAAATCGTCGGATGGCGCAGGAATAGAAGTAATCGCTTCTTGATATTCCGCATCAAATGGTTGACCCAAAATCTGCATTTCTTTAATTCCTAACTGTTCCATCGTTTTCTTGAATTTGTTATTCACCAATTCGATCCCTTGCTTGATCGGATTTTCTTCTTCAAGATCTTTCATATGCGCCAAAGCACGATCAAAATCATCTAATACAGGAAGTAATTTCACAATTACGTCTTTCCCAGCATTTTGAATAAGATCTAATTTCTCTTTGGATGTTCTCTTTTTATAATTGTCGAATTCTGCAAATAAACGCGCATACTTATCGGTTGCTTCCGTTAATTTTTGATTCAGGATATCCACTTCACTTGCTGAATTTTCTACATTTTCCTCAGCTTGATTAAATTCTTGGTCTTGAATATTTTCGTTTTCGTTCATCATCAGCAATAAAAATTTTTACTATTAGTCGTTGAAACAATATTTTTGCCAACATAAAAAAATCCGACATGCTGTCAGTTTATAAATAAAACATAGGCAAAACTGTCGGATTCTAATTTCTTGTCAGGTATTAGATGCTTACATTGTCATGCAGACCTCCATCAGCAGTACGCAAGATACGGGCTGGCATATTTTTAATGATTTGGTAATCGTGGGTAGCCATTAATACGGCAGTACCTGAAGAAGCAATATCACGTAATAATAGTACGATTTCTTCTGAAGTAGCAGGGTCTAAGTTACCTGTAGGCTCATCAGCTAAGATGATTTCAGGATTATTCAATAAGGCCCTCGCGATCACGACACGTTGCTGCTCTCCACCAGATAATTCATGAGGCATTTTTTTAAGTTTGGAACGCAATCCTACCTTTTCCAATACATCCAGAATACGGTTTTCGATTAAGCCTTTCTCTTTCCAGCCTGTGGCACGTAAAGCAAATTCTAAATTCTTTTCTACGGTACGATCATTCAGTAAATGAAAATCCTGAAATACAATTCCCAATTTACGGCGTAAATAAGGAACATCGTTTTCATGAAGTTTCTTCAAATCAAATCCAGCAACCATACCTTCCCCATTGGCAATATATAAGTCGCCGTAAATTATTTTCAACAAACTACTTTTCCCAGAACCCGATTGTCCAATCAAATAGAGAAATTCACCTTGTGCGATATCTAAATTTACGTTTGAAAGTACCAGGTGTTTTTGTTGGTAGATCTCTACGTTTTTTAACTTAATTACAGTACTTGCTTCTTTAATACTCATTATACATCAATTTTCTTTATTTGCCCAAAAGGCAGTTCTCGAACAATTTCCATGATATATGCAGCTTTGTCAGCCAATCCGATTTTATCTAAAGATTTCTCCGGTCTATCTACTCGAAAATATGCCAAAAGCGTAAATGCATCATCTCTCAATTGTACATAATCTGGAATTTTGGCAACACCTTTAACTTTTATCACATACATAGTGGAACAAAATTATCATTTTTTATGAATTCATAGTCATACAACGCTTTTATTTCCAAATTATTGGTTCTTCCGTAAAAATGCTAATGTATCTACTTGATCCGCATAATCCGCTAACTTGGGGTATTGACTAGCCCCAAATGGAAAAACTGCAGCCTCGCAATTCAAATCCATCGAACTGGTCACACATTGAATTTCCTGTTGCTGTTGATCAATTTGCTGCAGTAATACCGCTAAATCTTCATAGTATTCATAGTGTAAGACTGCCAGGGGAGACGTTAAGGTGACATCTTCCTTCAAGAGCAAGAAACCATTATCAAAATGTTTATCCTTATTGATCAAATAAATAGATTTATTAAAATCATAATTGTTATGGTATTTAAAATGGTCTTTAACCCCAGCAAATTGTTCCATGGCCTCATAAAAACGGGATATTTCATATCCTTGCGGAAAGTATATTTTTGAAACGGAACGACAGCCTAATCCAAAGAAATCAAAAATATCATGTCCCAATTGGCGTAATTCTTCCGCGGATTCTTCACCAGAAAGAATCGCAATTGAGTTTCTGTTTTTGCGAATGATATGTGGCTTTTTACTAAAATAATGCGCAAAGTAACGGGATGAATTATTACTTCCAGTGGCAATGATCAAATCATAATCCTGCAAGCGGTCCACCAAATGAAAGTAATTTGAAAATTGAGGTTCAATCGATACTAAAATCCCCAAAACAGCCTGAGTTAATCCAGCATCATCTGAGGAAACTTTAATTTCTGCATGAAACCCACAGATCAATACGGATAAGATATCATGAAAACCAACCAAAGGAATATTTCCAGCCAAAACTAATCCCACACGTTTATTCGATTGCATGTCGGGAAAATTCAACAACCACTGAGTTAACGCCTCCTGATTTAAATTATAAGCGATGGCGTTTGCTTGCTGCAAAACGTTTTCTTTGCTATACCATGCATTTCTATTTGCTACAGAATTTAAAAATGGCGATTGAGCAAAGTCTTCACTCTTAAGGTAATCCCCTAATTTTACGAAAGCTGAAATACGATCTTGTAATGTCAAAATGTTTCTATTTAGAATTAATCTGTATGAATTTTACTGTATATTTGCCATATCAAAGTAAATAACTACTAAACTTATATACTTTTATTTTATTGTATGTATGTTATGTACTAACTTTGGAAGCACAAAATTAGTTTAATATTTTATTGTAAGGACATAAATGGCAATTAAAATTACGGATGAATGTATAAATTGTGGGGCATGTGAACCGGAATGCCCAAACAATGCAATTTATGATGCAGGTGTTACTTGGAAATTTTCTGAAGGTACTTCTTTAGATGGAATTATAGATTTCGGAGATGGTGTAACCTTGGATGCAAATGAATCGCAAGATGCAGTATCAAATGAAGTTTATTACATTGTTTCTGATAAATGTACAGAATGTGTAGGATTTCATGATGAACCTCAATGTGCAGCGGTATGTCCGGTAGATTGTTGTGTAGATGATGAAGATGTTCGTGAAAGTCAAGAAGAATTATTAGCTAAAAAAGCATGGTTACATGCTGAATAATTAATTTTAGCTTAATTATAGTATACTAAATGGCTGATGCGTATAGAACGTATCAGCCATTTATTTTTAGCAATAAGCGATGCCTGTAGGCAAAGTAACCTATTGCAGCACCTTCTGTAGCAACTTATTTTTAAATCCAAATAAGCGAATGTTCATCCTGTCATAGGAATCCTCTTATTCCGTATAATCCCCATATCCTTTTCCTCCGCTCTATAAAAATAGGTTCAACCATCCTTTAAGGATAGGCAATAGCAAAAACTTAGACTTTATTCCAGACGAAACCGCAAAAACCTAAGGATAACAAGCGAGTAAACCGTCTGACATTCGGTATTGATTTGCTTTACTAAGGGAGCACATTCGGATCTCCGTCGAAAATACCCAAACCATATCCTTCTTAGTTCCAAAGAAGATTCGAAGAAGATCCGAAGGAGAACAAAATCTTGGTATAGAAATAGGCCTTCTAAACAATGCAATAGGATCATTGATTAGCTCAGGTTTTTACACCGATAATTGTTAAAACCCGATAAAAAAGAAAGCTAATATTCTATTAACAATAATTTAACAACAACACAGGCTTATAAATAGTGGTATTTCGATACAGACAAGCGTTATTTTCAACAGATAAACAACATAATACCTAAAAATATAAAATAAAAAAGCGCTATTCTGTTCATTTTTATCGTTATTCAATGAAAAACAATTTAAAATAGTCCAAAATCATATAATTTTTATTAAAAAAACGATAGGTTAATAGAAAATATAGAATAAAAAATCGAAATGAATAAAAATATTACAAAACTTCCGCTATAACATTTAAAAAATCATAACCTTTTGATTTTAGGCAAGTAATCTAGAAATATTGTATTAAATTTAAGTGATTAGACGTTTGCAAAACTTTCCATAAATAAGGATTAAATAGTATAATATTTGCTAAACTACTTTTAATTTCTATTTTTGTTCATCAAAAAAAGTTTAATCAGAATTAAATAACCCATATTAAACCGCATGTCAAAAAAAACAACGGGATACCTTATGCTATTCACAATAACAATAGCATTACTCATTACACTCCTTTACGAATTTAATATTGTTGCAGTTCCTCCATCAGTGATGATCGTCGTGCGTTGGGCTACAGCTGCAGTACTTATATTAAATGCACTCGTACGGAAAGGCCTTACCACCTGGATTTTAACCTGTATGATTTTAGGCATCTTTGTAGGATTGGACTTTCCAAACGTTGCCAAAGCCTTACAACCCCTGAGCCAAGGCTTTATTAAACTCGTGAAAACAATCGTTGGCCCGATATTATTTGCCACCTTAGTCGTTGGTATTGCTGGACATTCTGATTTAAAACAAGTAGGTCGTATGGCTTGGAAATCCATGCTGTATTTCTTCCTAGCTACCACCTGTGCTATATTTATAGGCTTAGCGGCAATCAATATCACCAAAGCGGGCGTAGGTATCGACATCGAGCATATGCCTCATGAAGAACTACCAAAAACTTCGATGGTCAATGAAAGTGATCAAAACGCCTTAGCACACATTGATGAAAGTGCTCATGGTTTATATAAATTCACCACCTTTATCCGAGATACATTTCCTGAAAATATTGTGAAATCTGTGTATGAAAACAAGGTATTACAGATTGTCGTATTTGCCGTCATCTTCGGTATAGGACTAGCCATGGTGGAGGAGAAAAAACGGAAACCTTTTGTTGATTTTGCAGAAAGTTTATCAGAGGCCATGTTCAAATTCACCAATTTAGTGATGCTTTTTGCACCTATCGGCGTTGGAGCTGCTATGGCATACACCGTAGGGCATTTGGGGGTAGATATCCTTAAAAACTTATTTATGCTCTTAGCAACGCTGTATATGGCGCTGATTTGTTTCTTACTATTGATATTACTTCCTGTAGCCTTATACTTAAAAGTACCGATCAAACAATTCATTGCCGCGATTAAAGAACCTGTTTCTATCGCCTTTGCAACGACGAGCTCCGATGCTGCACTTCCGAAAGCGATGAGTGCCATGGAGAAATTTGGCGTTCCTCGTAAAATTGTTTCCTTCGTGATCCCAACAGGCTATAGTTTTAATTTGGATGGTACATCCTTATACCTTTCTTTGGCGTCCATTTTTGTTGCCCAAGCAGCTGGTATAGATTTATCCTTTGGTCAACAATTAATGATTGCTTTTACATTGATGATCACCTCAAAAGGCGTGGCCGCAGTACCAAGAGCATCCCTAATCATCTTAATAGCTACGGCAGATCAATTTGGCTTACCTGTATTCGTCATTGCTGCTATACTTGGAATCGATGAGCTAATGGATATGGCAAGAACCTCGGTCAATGTAATTGGTAACTGTCTAGCTACCGTTGTTGTTGCAAAATGGGAGGGTGAATTTGATGAAGCGGCACCGTTTCGTGTAGATCCGGATCCAGATTCCTTAGCTGAAATTAAAGAAACCATACAAGAAGGACCTGAAGGTGAGAATAGAACTTAATCTTCCGGGTATATAAAAAAGAAAGAGCGATGTGCACACATCGCTCTTTCTTTTTAGGTTAATAATTAAGATATAAATCCTTTTACATATTGCTTTGTTATATCGTGTTTAGGATTCAAAAGAATATCTTCTGATTTGCCAAATTCGACAATTTCCCCGTTGTATAGAAACAAGATATAATCAGATACCCTTCGCGCTTGTCTCAAAATATGAGTGACTAACACGATGGTATATTGTTGTTTTAAGTCGATAAGTAGATTTTCAATAATCTGTGTAGAAAGTGGATCGAGCGCAGAGGTAGACTCATCCCCAAGAATTATCTCAGGTTCTACCGCAAGACCACGCGCTAAACACAACCTTTGTTGCTGTCCGATCGAAAGCCGTGTAGCCGATGCTTCTAAGCGATCTTTTACTTCCTCCCACAATCCTACATTTTTCAATTGCTGCTCAACAATGGCATTCAGTTTTTTCTTATCCCGCTCCCCATGTATTTTCGGTCCATAAGCGATATTATCGTAGATGGACATAGGCAAAGGAAAAGGTTTCTGAGAAAGCAATCCCATTTTTTTCCGAATGTGCGTTACTTCAGCATGGTTAGCGTAAATATCTTCTCCATTGACCAATACAGACCCCTCTACGGTGACTTCTTTGGAATCGTCCAACAACCTATTCAACGTTTTTAATAAGGTGGTCTTACCACATCCTGAAGGCCCTATAATTGAAGTAATGCAATTATTAGGAATATCTAAATTGATATTTTTCAATACATGTCGACCTTCAATATGTACATTAAGGTCCTTAATTTGTATATGTGGGTATGAGTTGGACACTATATCTTGTGTTTCTTTTGTTTCGACGCTAGGAAATGTGTACATAAAACGATAATTAAAATAATCAATGTAAGAATTAATGCAGAAGCGTAGGCACGACCTTGAACTTCTGGAATAGGACTACTCAATTGGAAAAATATGGCCAAAGGTAAAGTAGCCGTAGGCTCGTCCAAGTATTTTGGAATGTTATCCGAAAATCCTGTGGTCAAAAGCACCCCAGCAACATCTCCAATAGCACGGCCAAAAGCTAATAAAATAGCGGTGAATAATCCGGGTTTAATATATTTAAGCATCACTAAAGATGACTCTAGTTTAGTCGCTCCAAGTGAGGAGGTTACATGCTTCAGATCTACAGGAACTGTACTGATCAATTCATCGATCGTACGAACCACGATAGGGATCGTCAGCAAGGTAATGGTGATAACGCCGCCCAACAAAGAAGCACGGATGCCGAACAACACCATAATACTGAACGCGATGGCACCATATACAATCGAAGGAATGCCATACAAAACATCAAAAATTAATTTTGAGGTTCTGGAAACAAAGGAACCACTCTTGATATAGACATTCAAGTAGATACTGATCGGGATTCCAATGACGGTCGCTAATAAGGTTGACAATCCCGCCAAATACAAGGAACCTAAAATAGCATTTAATATTCCACCTTCTTTACCAATATAAAAACCACCTTGTGGAGTTTGGGTTATCATTTCCCAAGATAAATAAGGTAAGCCCTTATATAAAATTGTTCCGACAATTAAGAATAGCGATCCCGTAATGGTAATACCAGCCATTTGCATCAGGATTTTTGCTATTTTCTCTTTCCGAAGTCTTGATCCAATACTTGCCATTTAATGTTTACCCTCCAATTTATTTAGTATTAATCTAGAAATTAAGTTAAAGCCGAAGATGAGTACAAACAATAATAAAGCTGCAAACATAAGCGCCGAATCGTATAAAGGTATGGACATCATCTCTCCAAAATTATTGGCTATTAAGGCTGGGATTGGATATCCTGCATCAAATATAGATTTAGGTATTTGTGGTATATTACCACACACCATCAATACAGCGACGGTTTCACCAAATGCACGAGATACCGCCAAGACAATCGCCGCAATGATCCCTGGTTTGGCTTTTCTAAGCACAACATGTTGAATGGTTTCCCATTTGGTCGCACCCAAGGATAAAGACACGGATCTTAATTCCAATGGAATGGTTTGGATTACCTCCACCATGATACTGACCATAATAGGAAATATCATCACCGCTAAGACTATTCCTCCAGCCAAGACCGAATATCCTGAAGAATTAATCCCAAAAACTAAGGAGGACAATTCTGAAATTAATGGCACTACAAAAAGCACCCCCCAAACACCATAAAGTACAGGTGGAATGGCGGCTAAAACATTCATCAAGGGAAGCACCATATTGCGCAATCGGTCAGTAGCGTATTCTACCAAATAAATAGATGCCCCAAGACATAAAGGAACAGCAATGATAAGCGATAAAATGGTTACCCAAAGCGTACCTAATATAAATGGTAAGAAACCAAACTTTCCTTTCATGGGCGACCAAACACTCTCGGTAAGTATTTCCCAAAGAGAGATCTTTTCTAATAATGGATAAGCTTTGGCACTTAATCCAAAGAATATGGATACAATGACAGCTAGAATGAGTAACAATAAGCCGGCAGATACATTCTTGCTTACTGAATCCTTAATTAACCTGTAATTCACTTGCATTTAATTTTTCTAATTCTTTAATGATTGTTTCTTTATCTAGTGGTACGTAGCCATTTTCAAGTAAATAACTTTGCTCGGTATCGTTGAGTATAAATCGAATAAAATCCTTGAGTAAATTTGATTGTTTATTGGATCTAATAACAAATGTTAAATCTCGAGCTGGAGGAGAGGGGTAGACATTCGTCGCAACCGCATGAGTTAATGAATCAAGATGTTGATAAAAATCTTCATTGGGATCGATTTGACCATTTTTATTTAAATCTATAGGGATAGCTACGATCTTGTCTGAGGTTTTCTTCGTTTTTAAGTCAAACACATAATTGAGGTTATTGAAACCGATAGCCTTCGGATTTTCTTTAATGGCTTGCGCAAGTCCAGGATCACCGAAAATACCTATTCCTTTCAAGTCCTCCTGGTTGGCACCAAAGAATTTTGCCCATGTTTCTGCTGCACCTGCAGCATCGGAACGAACATATACTTCAATGGCGGTATCTGAAAAACGGGAATCGATTTCGTTCCATTTTTTAAATTTACCTTCTAAAAAGATTTGTTTTAATTCTTCTTGGGTAAATCCTCTTGTTAATATGAGCTCGATATCTGGATGATCACTATTGATAGTCCCAATAACAGCATCTTTAGCTACATGAATAGGCAGTGCACCTTTTTCTAATTCTTGAGGGTGAAGATCTCGAGATACCAAGCCTATATCCACCATATCGGTGAGTACATCGGCTATTCCTTTGCCGGCACCACCAGCAGAAATATTAAATCGTAAATTAGGGTTAGTTTTTTTATAATCTTCTGCCCATAATACAGCCAATGGATACAAAGCAAATGCTCCTGAAATCGATATTGATCCTGTATATCCATTTTTCTCATCGTAAGACTCGGAGACCTTTGGAGCACAAGATTGCAGCAAAAAACTAGCTAAACAGCTGATATATAATATGTTATACTTCAAAATACAATACTAGGTGAAAAAATGATATTTGAATACGCTACAAATATATACTAAATCAGTAGATTTAATGTATTTAATAGAATTATAATTTATACATTTGTGGATATATTTTAGGAATTCCTAAAGTTTATTGGAGGGATATTGAAAAATTTATAATACTTAGAGTAGATATGCAAAGCTTTCGTACGGAATTAGAGAATCCAATCGTAGAAAAAGAGATTATAGAACTAGAAAAAAAGATTCGTAGTTTTCAATCTGGAGAAATTCCAGAGGAAAAGTTTCGATCTTTAAGATTAGCTAGGGGAGTATATGGCCAACGACAACCAGGTGTTCAGATGGTTCGTATAAAGTTACCTTTTGGAAAAGTAACATTCAAACAATTATTGAAAATAGCGGCAATATCGGATGAATATGCCAGTCACAACTTGCATTTAACGACGCGTCAAGATATCCAAATTCATTACGTGAGTTTAGATAAAACACCGGAATTATGGGCTAAACTTGCCGAGGATGATATTACTTTACGCGAGGCCTGTGGAAATACGGTTAGAAATGTTACGGCATCAGCAACATCAGGAATAGATCCTGAAGAACCATTTGATGTTTCCCCATATGCCCATGCTACGTTTACTTATTTTTTAAGAAATCCTGTTTGTGCAGAGATGGGAAGAAAAATAAAAATTTCTTTTTCATCGAATGATCGAGACAGCGCATTTTCTTACATTCATGATTTTGGGTTCATACCTAAAATTAAACAAGTGAATGGGCAGGAGCGGAGAGGATTTAAAGTCATGCTTGGTGGAGGATTAGGAGCTCAACCTATTTTGGCTAATGAAATTTTTGATTTCTTAGCAGAAGAAGAGATTATCCCTTATATGGAAGCCACATTACGGGTATTTGATCGCTATGGCGAACGAAATAACCGGAATAAAGCGCGATTTAAGTATTTGGTTCAAAAATTAGGTTTAGAGGAAGTTTTAAGCTTAATTGAGCAAGAAAAAACAGCTTTGAAGAACCACATTGTCAAAATAGATCGTTCCAAAATTGATCAACCAGCAGCACCTTCAGCCATTATCGAAGAGGTTAAAGCAGTGGATGAGGTAGGTTTTGAAATCTGGAAATTAACCAATACTTTCCAACAGAAGCAAGAAGGATATTTTGGCGTGTATGCCAATATACAAACTGGTGATATCTCTACCGATAAAGCACGTTTGTTAATTGATGGCATCAAAGATCATGTGGCTGATGATATTCGCATCACTCAGGACCAAAATTTGCTTTTTAAATATGTTCGTAATGAATCATTAGCACAAATATATAACACCCTACATAGCTTAGGTTTTGCAAAACCAGGCTATAACAGTACTGCTGATATCACGACTTGTCCTGGAACAGATACTTGTAATTTAGGTATTTCCAATTCAACAGAAATGGCAAGAGTGTTAGAAAATTATATCCATGAATTTCATGCTCCCTTTGTTACCGAAGAAGATCTGAAGATAAAAATTTCAGGATGTATGAATTCTTGTGGACAACACGGTCTTGCACATATCGGTTTTCATGGAAGCTCAGTTAAATCTGGAGGCCATGTTGTTCCTGCTGCGCAAGTCATGTTAGGCGGTGGTACCATAGGCGACGGAAAAGGTCGTGTGGCAGAACGCGTAATAAAAGTACCTACCAAAAGGGTATTGCAAGTGGTTGATTTAATTCTTCAAGACTTTAAAACGAACAATCCGAACGAATCTAATTTTCATGGATATTATGACGAAAAAGGAAAAGATTACTTTTATCGTCTTTTGAAACCATTAGCAGATTTATCCAACTTAAGCGCCGATGAATTGATCGATTGGGGACATGAAGAAAGTTTTTCTACAGCTATTGGTGTAGGCGAATGTGCAGGTGTAGTGATCGATTTAGTTGCAACACTCATTTACGAAGCTGAGGAAAAACTAGCTTGGTCTCAAGAAGCCTTAGACCAACAGTTGTATGCAGATGCCATCTACCATGCCTATAGCTCCTTTGTTTGGACTGCAAAAGCATTGCTTTTAGATAAAGGTGTAAATGCATCTACGCAATCGGCAGTAATTGCTGACTTTGATACACATTATGTAGCAGAAGGATTATTTCAATTTCCGAGCACATTTGCAGCGCGTGTATTGCAGATTAATAAATATGAACCAAGTAAAGAATTTGCTGAAACATTCTTATTACAGGCCAAAGCATTTTGCTTAGAAGCAAAAGCTCGACGCGAAGAATTAAAATCAATCAGCATATCATAAAGAGGGGGCGAGAAATGACAAGTATTAAACCATTAGTTACTTTAGTAGGCGCTGGACCTGGAGATCCAGATTTAATTACTTTAAAAGGAATAAAAGCCATTCAAATTGCGGATGTAATTTTATATGATGCTCTGGTAAATGATGAAATTTTAGATTTTGCTAAACCAGGCTGTACCAAAATTTATGTTGGTAAACGGGCAGAACGTTTATCCACATCTCAAGACCATATCAACCAATTATTGGTTGATTATGCCTTAACCCATGGGCATGTAGTACGATTGAAAGGAGGGGATCCTTTTGTTTTTGGCCGAGGCGGGGAAGAATTGGATTATGTTCGTCAGTTTGGTATTGAAACTGCGGTAGTTCCTGGTATATCTTCTTCAGTGGGATTAACTGGATTGCAACAAATACCATTAACCTATCGGGGGATTTCCGAATCTTTCTGGGTAATCACCGGATCAACTTCGGATGGTCGTATTTCTGACGACTTGAAACATGCCGTGCAGACTGACGCTACTGTGGTGGTTTTAATGGGTTTTTCAAAATTAAAGGAAATTGCGGCTTTATACCAAGCAAATGGCAAAGGAGATTTGCCTATAGCATTAATTCAAAATGGCTCATTACCTAATGAAAAAATTGTACTTGGACGAATCGATTCCATTATCCAAAAAGCGGAAGAAAGTTTAATTGGTGTTCCAGCTATCATTGTTCTGGGTGAGGTTGTCGCAAAACATCAAGCATTTGAATTATTAAAACCAGCATTACATTCATTAGCCGTTTAGTATGAATACCTTGTTCCCAATATATTTGAAACTGGATCAGCTTCATACTTTATTAGTTGGAGCCGGGGAAGTAGGCCTTGAAAAAATCCAAGCGCTATTAGGAAATTCTCCACAGGCAAGAATATCAGTTATTGCCTTGGAAGTATCCGATGCATTTCGTCAATTTATTTCCGATAAACCTTTGGTTGACTTAGAGCAACGTGCTTTTTTAGAAGCTGATATTGCTGGAAAACAATTGATCATCATGGCGACCAATAATCCGGAGTTTAACGAAGAAGTTCGTGGATTAGCCAATAAACATCATGTTTTATTGAATATTGCAGATAAACCTTCGCTCTGTGACTTTTATTTAGGTTCCGTTGTACAAAAAGGAAATCTTAAAATCGGTATTTCCACCAATGGTAAATCGCCAACCATGGCGAAGCGCATCAAAGAATTATTAAATGATTTGCTGCCGGAAGAAATCGATGAAACCTTAAATCTGATGTCTACTTATAGGGATCAACTTCAAGGAGATTTAAAAGCAAAGATTAAAGCATTGAATGCACATACCGAAAATTTATTACACTATGAATCAGATCGAGCACATTAAAAATAACCTTCAGGGTTTGGATGCGCTAGCTATTTTAGCGTATATAAATAACCATTTTGGTGATAAGGCTATATTTTCAACCTCTTTTGGTATTGAAGATCAGGTCATCACACAAATGTTAGGTGAACTTCAAGGAAATATTAAGCTATTTACCTTAGACACAGGTAGATTATTTCCGGAAACGTACTATGTTTGGAATAGAACCTTGGATAAATATAAATTGCCTATTCAAGCTTACTACCCACAAGCAGCTGCTGTGGAAGAAATGGTATCTTTGAAAGGTCCTTCTAGCTTCTACGAATCGGTAGAAAACCGCAAAGAATGTTGCTTTATCCGAAAAATAGAACCCTTAAAACGTGCTATAAAAGGATATCAAGTTTGGATTACGGGTATTCGATCGGAGCAGTCGGACAATAGGGATCAAATGGATTTTATCGAATGGGATGAGGTGAATCAAATTATTAAAATACACCCCATTTTTTATTGGACACTGGAAGAGGTAGAGAACTATTTAAAAACTAACTTTATACCGTATAATCCTTTACACGATAAAGGATTTCCAAGTATAGGATGCCAACCATGCACACGAGCCATACAACCCGGGGATGATTTTAGAGCCGGCCGATGGTGGTGGGAAGATAAAAGTAAAAAAGAATGTGGATTGCATGTAACAACAAATTAAGATTGAAATTATAATGGATTATTTAGATCATTTAGAAGCAGAAGCTATATATATATTAAGGGAAGTAGCAGGCCAATTTGAAAAGCCAGCCTTGTTATTTTCTGGAGGTAAAGATTCAATAACGCTAGTGCATTTAGCGATTAAAGCATTTAGACCTGGAAAATTCCCTTTTCCATTGGTCCATATTGATACGGGACATAACTTCCAAGAGACCATCGATTATCGCGATTGGTTGATCGAACAAACGGGCGAGAAATTAATCGTTGGTCATGTTCAAGACAGTATTGATGCGGGTAAAGTAGTCGAACAAAAGGGTAAAAATGCGAGTAGAAATGCATTGCAAACAGTTACCTTATTAGATACTATTGAAAAAAATGGTTTTGATGCTTGTATCGGTGGTGCGCGTAGAGATGAAGAAAAAGCGAGAGCTAAGGAACGTATTTTTTCCGTAAGGGATGAATTCGGACAGTGGGATCCGAAACGCCAAAGACCTGAACTTTGGAATATATTTAATGGTAAAATTCAAAAAGGCGAAAATGTTCGTGTTTTCCCAATCTCCAATTGGACTGAATTGGATGTGTGGAATTACATCAAACGTGAAAATATTGCTTTACCATCGATCTATTTCTCCCACGAACGCGATGTGGTTTTCAGAAATGGCCAATGGATGGCAGCACACCCCGTATTGCAAATTGATGATCAAGATATCGTGGAGCATAAATCTGTACGCTTTAGAACGGTAGGCGATATGACTTGTACTGCAGCGGTTGATTCGAAAGCTGTTGAATTGGATGATATTATTGAAGAAATTAAAGCATCTACTGTAAGTGAAAGAGGGGCTAGAATGGATGATAAAGTATCTGAAGCAGCCATGGAAGAACGGAAAAAACAAGGTTATTTCTAAGCTTAGAGAGGATTAGTTTAAAAATTTCTTAAAATTCAATTTAGCACACACACATGAATATCATAAAATTTATAACAGCAGGTTCCGTTGACGATGGTAAATCAACTTTAATTGGGCGCTTGCTTTACGATACAAATTCCATATTAGACGATCAATTAGAAGCCATTCAAAAAGCCAATCGTAAAAATGATGATGGTACGGTAGACTTAGCCATCTTAACTGATGGTCTAAAAGCTGAACGGGAACAAGGCATCACCATTGATGTGGCCTATAAATATTTTCAAACAGAAAAACGAAAGTTCATTATCGCTGATGCGCCTGGTCATATTCAATATACACGTAATATGGTGACAGGTGCTTCTAATTCTGATTTAATCATCATTCTAGTTGATGCTAGAAAAGGGGTTATTGAACAAACTAAAAGACACTCATTTCTTGCCCAATTATTGGGTTTAAAGAAAGTGCTGGTTTGTATCAATAAAATGGATATGATGGATTATGAATTAGCTGTGTATGAAAACATTAAGGAAGATTATTTAAAGCTGGCTAAAAATTTAAATCTATCTGAGGTCGACTTTATCCCTGTATCGGCGTTAAAAGGTGATAATATCGTGAATAAGTCTGAACGTATGGATTGGTATCAAGGACCATCTTTATTAGCTTATTTAGAAGAAGTTGAAATTCCTGAAACCAAGAATAATGGTTGGAGATTCCCTGTTCAGTGGGTTGTAAGACCTCAAAGCGCTGATTTACATGACTATAGAGGTTATGCGGGAAGAGTGTTAGGAGAGGGGCTTCATGTAGGAGCAGAGGTGATCGTATTGCCTGCTGGGTACCGTTCTTCAGTAAAAGCGATAGAATTTAATCAAGAACAATTGCAGGAAGCTGAGAATGGCAAATCGGTAATAGTTCATTTAAATGATGAAATTGATATTTCTAGAGGAGACTTTATTGTATCAGCGAATCATTCAGCACAAACAGCAAAAAATTTAGAAGCGAACTTAGCATGGTTTGAAAATAAAGAATTGGATACCAATCAAATTTATTTATTGCAAACACATAGTAAAGTATCTAAAATAAAAATTCCGGAAGTTTTGTATAAATACGATGTGCATAATCAAGAACACGTATACAATGAATCTGTTAAACTAAATGATATCGCTCGAGTAAGTTTAAAATCAGCTGATGAAATAGTATTTGATCCGCAGAATGAATTCCCTGAGAATTCTAGAGCAATTATCATTGATCCAAGAACAAATATAACAGTAGCCGCTGTTATATTCCAACCTGCATAATATATAAAGATTACCTGATAAGGGTAGTCTTTACTAAACTCTATTTAACATAATATAAATTATTAAACATATTTATTTTATCATTAGGTGAAGTAAATAATTAGTGTTTTCAATATTGTTCAATTATAAGTAACTTAATAGAATAATATTGCTAATCAATATTACTAAACCATTAATAATTATGCCTAATTATAAACCAATCCTTTGTATAATCTGTTGGATTTTTAATATTCAAATTGGTTTCAGTCAACAAATTGATTCGTCATCCTTAAAAATACTTAAGGATGCTATATCCAATCTGCATAATGCAAATTACTCCAATTACTTTATAAACTATAAAATATTAGCGGATACCGCTATTCATAAAGATGAAATATTATTCAATAACACCGTAAATATTAGATATTTAGCTAACGATACTATATTGTTATTAAATTCAAATTCTAATGCTAATTTAATTACGAAAGATACGGTATTTAAATATACGCATGTACCTAGCCCTCAGGTAGAAATCGTTAAAAATTGGAGTAAATTTGAATTATCTGATTATGAATTAAATTCAATTTTTGACTACAATTACCTTACGAGTAACCTTGATTCTACTCACATCCAGACCAGCAATAAAGAATATGTAATTACATTCAAATAAATTAGAAAAACTAGCTGATTTTAAAGGGAAAGTTGTCGTAATCGATTCTTGGTTTCTTAGTTGTATACCTTGCCGTACCATCATGCCTGTGTTGAACAGTTTGCATATGAAATATAAACATCAAGGTCTGGTTGTAATTGGTATCAATGATATAGATGATAAATTACCAGAAATAAGAAGTTATATAAAAGAAAAAGATTATCAATACCACCAACTCATCAATACTGGAGTGAATAAACGTTATGCTATAAATACTTTTCCTACCACCATATTAATCGATAAAAAAGGAATAATAAAAAATATAGATATAAGCTATATAGGTTTTGAAGATTCAATGACTAAATTGATCGAAGCAGAATTAAATAAATAGCGATAACTACTAATTTAGCCTAGACCTTATCCAGAGATATGCGATGATTTTCTTCGTTAGCTTTATATTGACTTGGAGTCATTCCTGTAATCTTTTTAAACTGTGCACTTAGGTGTGCAACACTCGAATAATGCAGGTTCTGCGCAATTTCATTTAAGGTTAATTCATTATACCTAAGCAGTTCTTTCGCCTTTTCAACACGTTGCTGAATAACATATTTTTCAATAGTCTGGCCTTCCTGTTCAGAAAATAATTGAGAAATATACCCATAATCTAATCCTATTATTTCCTGTAAAATTTGAGAAATATTTGTTTTCAATTCCTGTTGATCGTGATGAATTAAGTTTACGAGGATGTTTTTAATCTTTTCGACAATTTTCTCTTTCTTATCCTTCAACAGTTCAAATCCTAATTCCTCAAACTTTTGATTGATTTGATGCAGTTGAACCTCATCAAGCAGGCCTGCTATGTTCACCTCCCCTAGCTTCACTTCCAACACCTTTATTCCTAGACTATTTAATTCTTGCTGTACAACCCGAATACAACGATCACAGACCATATTTTTAACCAAGAGTTTTGAGGATAAAAGCATAAGTTAAATTTGATTATAAACTAAAACAAATTTAAGAAATATAAATATTCCTTATCAAACTATTAAAATAATCAATATATTCAGTACATATTACGATTCGATTATTTAATTTTTAAACCACAATATATTAAAATGAAATTACTAGGAAGATTATTTGGGATATTCGCGATAATTGGTATGCTACTGGGAATGATACCCTTATTGGGTTGGTTAAATTGGTTAAATATACCTTTTGCTATATTAGGATTAGTATTCTCCATATTGGGCAAGTCAAAAGGCGGCATTATTATATGTATAGTAGCCATCTTCTTAGGCTTATTAAGGCTTATTATCGGCGGTGGAATCATTTAATAGCAAGCTATAAATTAAATAATCCAACGGTGCTTCAAACCTAAAATCAATATTTCTAAAAGAAGCACCCTTGGATTAAATAGTTCCATTAATATTTTGGAGGAGTAAACGTTGATGGAACTTTAGTAGGCTTCGCTTTACCCGCATGAATAATCCTTAGATCTATCATATCCGCGATAGTTTCATCCTTAGGGATATACATTAGCCCATCGAGGTCACTCCCATTGTCTGATCCCCAGGGGTTACGCATCACAAACATAGGTTGATACCCATTAATCGAATTATTAGGCGCATAAATAAAAGTCCAGGCATGCGCTGTCACCGTTTTCGATTGACCAATTTTGATATCCGCTTTATTAAAACCACCGATAACAATTTTTCCCTCTGCCAATGACACTTCCACAGCCCTTTTCAATTCTGCGGCAGTTAAGCGTTCCGGCCAAAAAGCAAAGCTTTCCCCCTCTCCTGTAAACGCTGGACTAGTTGTCTCACTTCCTATACCTTCGATCGTTTCTACCACTTTATACACATCATTGTATTTCATAAAAGCTTTCTCCAATAAGGTTGCCCAAGTCGCTTGTCCCTTTTTCCCGCTCACTGCAGCTAAATCAGATCCATGGATAGGACTTAAAAACTGATTACTTACAGTCACAAAGACCTCTTTACCTGCCGGATCAAACATGCGTACTTGAAAACTTCCATCTGTATTTGCCTTGATAATTGACTTTACATAATCCGGATTAATATAAGCCAAAGCAGCAAACACAGAAATTGCAGAACAATCGCCAATATTACGTTGATTACAATCCGATGGACTTGGCGATCCAAAAGGATACAGTGTCACTGGAAATGGTTTTAAGTCCAAATGCCCTACTAAACCTTTGGGTATTGAAGGCTCATTATTTGGATTTAACAACCAACTTTTATCCTCTGCAGTGGTAATTTTTAAGTATTCATAATGAATACCCATGGAAGTATTAAAAGATTTAGAATTTCCACCTGCATGATGCATCAAATCGTTAATATTTCCATAATCAAGCTCCTCATTGGGCTTTTCAGTTTGATCTGGAACGACATCATCCTTACTACAGGAAGTCTGTATCAGTAAGATAAAAAATGCTAATGCAAGTCCTTTAATTGAACAATTGATTCTTTTCATTAATTTAGTTATAAGTTTTTTTTGGTAGATGATTAATAATTTTCGAAACTAATAAATTATTTAATCTATTTAACAGCTACAATTCACTTTTGTTAAATAATTAATTCAATTACACTATATTTATAAAAATTTAAATAGACTTCGGATTAATAATCCATAAAATTCGTTTTTCTCAAATTATAGTATTGATCCTATGCGAAATATCTTAGTTGCGCTGATTTTCCCCATTTTATTTTTTGTAAGTCCAAACCATAGTGCTGGGCAATCACTTGAAGCATTAAAGCATGCTATTAAAGAAATAACTAAAAAATACCAGGCTAAGGTGGGCGTTGCTATTCACAACGATCAATTTACAGATAGTTTAGTCAACTTTCCTGAAACCCCTTTCCCATTACAAAGCGTTTATAAATTTCATTTGGGAATAGTCGTGTTAAATCAAGTAGATTTAGGGAAGCTTAAATTGGATGAAGTAATAGTCATTCCGAAAGAAAAATTAAATAGCGATTTATATAGCCCCATAAAAGACCAATTTCCCAATGGAACCTCTTTAACGATTGCCCAACTCATCCAATACAGCATAGCCGAGAGTGACAATATTGCTTGCGATCTATTATTTGATTTAGTCGGTGGCCCATTGGTTGCACAGCAATATTTTGAACAATTGGGCTATCGTGATTTAAATATAAAATATACAGAGGAAGTTCAGCAAGCACAATGGGATTTACAGTTTGAAAATTGGACTACGGTAGGCTCTTGCAACCGCATTCTTCACGACTATTATCTTAATAAAAACCAATTATTAAGTCCCGCATCACATCAATTTTTGTGGGAGGTCATGAAATCTACGATCACTGGAAAGAATAGACTCAAAGGGATGCTTCCAAAAAATACCACAGTAGCACATAAAACGGGTTATTCTGGAAAAAATAAGGCTACAGGAATTATTGCAGCTGTTAATGATGTAGGAATCGTCATGTTACCCAACAATCGACATTTCTACATTTCAGTATTCGTCACAGATTCAAAGGAAGATGAGCCAACAAATGCGAAAATTATTGCCGAAATAGCTAAAACAGCTTATGCGTATTTCCAGAAGTTTCCAAAAAAATAAAGCTGTCTCTTTAAAAAGGACAGCTTATCATATGTATTTCATAGGTAGTTATCAGAAACTTTATTCAATAATTTAAGCCGCAGTATTAATATTTCCACCAGCTCTATTTATTCATTAAGTAGTTTAAAAACGGACAAAATTTTAAAATCAATTTATTACAAGATGATTTCTTACCTCCAAAGTTCATATAATTAATTTAATCAACATATAAATATTGTTTCAGTTTTTGTTATTATTGTTTCATACTTCTTATTTATCTTAAATTATAATGACTCACTTAATTGATTTATTGTCTATACAGACACCGGAGCATTTACAACACGGCTATGAAAATCGGCATCGTATCGATTGCGGTAGCTTTGAAATCTATATTTTTGAGACTTTCCAATCTTCCACGAAAGTGCAGATTAGGTATGATGGCTTAAGCATTTCCAGCATGATAAGAGGAAAAAAAATAATACATACCAAAGAAGGAACCCATTTTGAATTTCTGCCAGGTACCACTTTAATTTTACCAGAGGGTAAAACCATTTATGCAGATTTTCCCCAAGCTGATGCTAAAAACCCCGTGCAGTGTGCAACCTTACTGATTCCACAGCATACGATCAATAATATATTAGCCTATTTTAATCATCAATATGGCAATCCAAGCACGCTGTGGGAAATTGACTTTACAAATTTTCATTTTAATAATAACTCTGCTTTGGTACGAACAATTAATGAGCTACTATTATTAAATAGAGATCAGGCACCAAGCCAAATTTTAAATGATTTATTATTAAAATCCCTATTGGTTCGTTTAATGGAAGCCCAACAAGAACACCAAGAAGGTTTAAGAAAGCTAAACATTAGCAATCAATTATTGATTATTAAGAAATACATTCATGAAAATTTATCGAAGAACATTCAGATTAAAGATTTATTAGAATTAGCAAATTGTAGTAAAAGCACCTTATATCGACTTTTCGAAAGTTGTTATAATAAAAGTCCCGGAGAGTATATTTTAGAAGAACGCATGGCATTAGCCAAAAACTTGCTACTAAGTCCTAACTCCAATATATCGCAAGTAGCCTTTTTAAGTGGTTTCTCTTCCGTAAGTTATTTTAGCCGCATGTTTAAGCAAATCCATCAAACCACTCCAGGAGATTTTATTAAAAAATTTAGGTATACGGATTAAAAAAAATGTCTTGATAAAACCGCGTTTACCAAGACATTCCTATCTTATCAAATACAATTGATTGTTAATCTGTCAATTGGCTGATTTCAACCGTTGGTTTAGCCAAATTAAGGTTTTTAATATACGATTTACATTCATCGACCATTTCCTGAGTCATATCATACCGATAGCGACCATAGTCATCATAGGTTAAGGTTGCTACTTTGAAAAAACCATACTGATTAAAAAATTCAGTTAAATCTGTTTTAGAAACTTCGCAAGCCGTTTTAATAAAGTTCAATTGATGTACTGCAGGATTTCGATCATAATCCCCCTGGTAATTTGATAATCGTTGTATATTTTGCTTCCTAAATGCTTCAAACAAATCAGGATAAAAATCAGGATTTTTCCCTGCTCCTTCAAAATACAATTGCAATTGCCAAAACGGAACTAATCTATTGAATACATCGGGATCTTCCAGAAACGATATATGCTTGTCTATAATTTGTTCCCGCGATTTCGCATAATTACCTTGTTCTGATATTCGGATTTTATTTCCAAAAGATCGAGTGACATAGAGTGAAAATAAGTTATTGCTAACCTCTCCTAGCCCACCCCAATTAAACATAGGTCTAGTTTGATGCACATGGCCCACTTCATGACTAAATCCCCAACATGGATCTCCTTTGATCACTACTGCTGGATTTGTAACCATACCCATAGCATACCCTACCTTATCCCCCATATAGGCTACTCCATCTCCATCACGAAACATATAGTAATTATAATTTACACGCGCCAAAATCCGATTTTCAGGAACCTTATTATACTTTACTAAGCCCATGATGCGATGCTGGCGGTATACCAAAGAGTCGTAATTGTTAATTAATTCTAACCCCTTTCCAGAAGCATATTTTTTCAATGCTTCCACTGGATAAGCTATTTGGATATGTTTTCCTTTCGCATCCATTATTGGGTATACGGCATCGTTCAATAATTTATCCCAGTCTTGATCGCTTTGCTTACTATTATCAAAATAACCATTTTCCTTTCCCGTCAAAAAATGTACTGTAATGGGTTTTTCTTCCTTTGGAAGATTTGAAAAATAACTGATATACGCTAGACTACCAAAAGAAGTCAAGTCTATTATATTAACACCATTTTTCAAAATGAACTCCTCACTTTCTATACCCCAACCTTTTGGATCTTCCGTTGGTTTCTCCGGATTTGGTGCTTTTCTCAACCAATTTGGTATAATAAGCTTAATTTCTTTACCTCCTTCTATACCATCAACCATCACAATATGTTTCCCCAATGGTAAATAGACACCAGTCATATTTTCATATTTACTATATCCACTCCCAATGGCTAGCTCCATGCCCAATTGCCATGTAGATTGAATTGCTTTATAAGTTGCGTGGGCGTATTTAGGATGGTATTGTTTAGCCAATATCTTTAAGGCTAATGCACGAAGGGTAGTATCAGTCATCTTATTGATTTCCTTCTTCCCTATTCCTTTTTTCAAGCTCAGTGCAAGAGGATCATCAAATACACTTAATTCCTCATAAACTTGCTTATAATCTTTTGCTGTCTGACCGTACAACCAACTGGTTGTAAATAAACTGAAAATTAATGCGATATATCTTAAATTCATAGATTTTGGTTATGTATTTCTCTAAAATACAATTTAAATGGAAGAAATAAATTTTGAGCTAAATTCTAAACATTAAAAATTCAGTACAAATGCAAATGCAATCGGTTGAGTAAAATTTTTTACCCAACCGAATGTATTCATGTACTGGCAGAGCTTCTTCAGCTATGGTTTAGCTTTTTTTCCAAACTGCCTAGGCATATACGTTAAGGAAACCATGTAATATTGGGTCAATATATTACGATAACCATTTGTAAACTCAACATTTGAATTATAAAAGTAAAAACCCTTATTCTGTCTCAATAGATCATAAGCTGCAACTTTAACCTCCAAATTATTTCCTTTAGTTATTCGATAAGTAGCATTGGCATTCCAAATAAAGAAATGGTTGTCTACCCGATTTGAAAAGTTAGAGCGATTATTGAAATTCGAATTTAATGTTAATTTTTTAGTTATCGAATAAGCCCCACTGATACCGGTATTCCAGCTTGTCGAATTAAAATTATTTGTTAGGTTGTCAGAGTTCTTATCTTTTCTTTGATTTAAATGCAATTCATTTTTCAAACCCAGTTGAAACTTGTTCAATACCGTATAATATAAATTTAAATTGGCATGAAGGGATTTCACTCGCCATTCTTGCTTCGCATTATTGGTATATTGTATAGTGTTTCCAGCACTACCTTGGGCATTAATGTCAAAAGTTAAGGTTTGTTCTTTTGCGACTAAATACGGTTTTGATATGGTAAAATTAAAATTAAACCTTTGCAAAGGTTCATGTTGTTGAATAACATAAAATTGTTGTTGATTTTCAACATAAGCAATACTATCTACAAATCTATTTTGTACAATTGCATAACTCGCGGAAAAATTTGAACGTAATGCATATTGTTTCTCCTGACTGTAATTGCCATTAAAATTAAAGTTATGATTACCTGTTTTTTTCAATGGACCAACGGCGCCAAAATTTCTATAACCAGGGTTAATATCATCATATATAGGTGCAATAGAATTTAAATCTGGATAATTTTCAGTGTAACTATACGATAAGTTATAATATGAATAATATAATCCTATTTTACTGTAATTATAATCAAGGCTTACTTGAGGTTTAAACGTTTGGTAATTTTGAGTTAAATTTCTTTTTTCCAAGGAGGAGACGTTTCGATAATTATAAAATTGAACAGCAGTTTGTAATCTTAAGTTGAGACCGTAGTAATACCGACCATTTAAATAGATAAATTTTAATCGCTTATTGTACTCTAACCTAGGTTCATAGTTCAATACTTTACTATTCGATTTTTCAGATAAATTGATGTTTTCTATTATGTCATCGCCATTCAAATCTTTCACATAATTAATCTTATCTGAATTATCAAAAGATATATAATTGGCAAGTGCAAAATCTTTATTTCTAATATTAAGATGGGCAGAAAACATTTGATTATTTTCTAATTTATCATAATCACGATTATGTATTTTGTTTAATGATTCATCCAATACATTTATGAAATTTCCTGTTTTCTCAGATTCCTCATTCCTTTTAGACATATTTCCAGATAAATTCAAATCAAAAGAAGTACGATCCCAAAAGTTCATATTACTTTTTCCATCAATAGAATACTCACCACTTTTATTTGATAAATTTAAGTTTATGTTATAATGTAAATTTTGATTTTCTGAAAAATCATTGTTTAACACATTATTGGTAGATTGGTTATTTAAATAATCAAATTGAGTAAATTGGTTAGATTGTCTGTCATTTTCAGCCCTTTCCATAATTAGGTTCACATTACTAGATAATGCCCTTTTACCTTTGTCTTGATTATTTTGATTTTTACCATTTCGAAATACAAAATTACCATTCTGTATTTTCCATACCCCTTCCGTAAGAGACTTCACCATTCGATTATTATCATAATTATTATCCAAATTAACCAACTGCGTATACGATTCATCTGTTTCTAAATCATTATTCCATCTTGCGGTAATATTTCCCTGTATAATGTTACGATTGTAGGTGTTATTTGTACCCTCTAAATCATATTGATACCGAGCACCAATAACATGTTGTTGCAATAGTCCTTGTCTTAAAAAATCAGAATCAAAGGACGCATTAATACCAATTCCTTTAAAGGTTGTATTCGTCAATAATTGGTCAATATTATATAAATCTTTATTCACATTATTGACGGAATAGGCCGCGGTTATTTGCGATTTCTTATTACTGGCATTCATATTCATATGACCGGCATAACGATCCTTATTACCTATTCCAGCAGCTAAGCTTCCAAAATACATATACTCCTTCCCTTCCTTCAAGACCACATTCATCTCCATTTTTTTTGCTTCAGGATCTTTGTCCTTCTCCTCTTGAGATCTTCGGTCATACACTTGTAACTTATCAACGGCCTTCTTATCAATATTTTGAATTACAATCGCCTTATCACTTCCAAAAAATGGTTTTCCATTGACCAATATCGTAGGAATTGGTCTACCATTATACGTGACTTCCCCATCGCCCCAGACCACCATTCCAGGCAATTTATTGAGTAAATCCTCCACAACCGCATTCGAATCCAATTCAAAGGCGTCTGCATTAAATTCAATCGTATCTCCGTTCATTCGTACAGGTGGCTTTAGGTCAATTGCTTCAATTTCATTGGACACTTGTTTCATGTTTATATTTCCAAAATCCTTCTCTTCATTCGCTTTCAATTGAAACTCACGCCTCACTTTTTCGAATCCCTGCAAGGATAATTCTAGAATATAGGGTTTACCTACACCCAAATTTTCAATGATAAACTTTCCATAACGGTCTGTTAACGTAACTTTATCCACTGATGTTTTCCCTACTTCAAAAATGGATATTGTACCAGATTCTAACGTATTATTATAAGCAGAATCAATTAAAACACCCTGAATTTTGGTTTGAGAAAATCCATTATAGGCCCAGCCTAATAACATGATTAGGATAATAATTGGTTTGGTTGATTTCATTATTTCAGTTTGAAACGTACAAGAATGGGGTTATTAAATTTTTCTAAATCCGCATATTCTTTCCGCATGCTATGTCTTTCCACTTCACATTTACTTTTGGCTCGTCGTATCGCATCCGGCAAAATAAAGGAATACAGGAATTCATCCTTCACAAACATTTGGTTGTTATCGTAGAAATTTAAGTAATCATTGGACTTATCTGGCATAATCCGATGTAAGCCTAAAATTTCCTTGGTATTGAAATTATAAGCTAAACAAAACCTTGAAAATCCACCACTTAATCGTAAAATTAAATTATCCTTATAGGGAAAGGCATTTCCTATACCTAATATTTTATCCCTATTAGTATTCATATAATTCCTAAATCGATCATCCCATTTCCTAAAAGCAATATATTCTGAAGTATCAACTGTATTTTTAAAAGGGAATAAGAATTGATGAATTCTTGTAATCCCTGTCGAGTCCAATTCAAACACTTTATAAGGTAGAGAGTATGAAATAAACCCAAGATTATCGTTAATTTTAGTGATAGGACTTCCACTAGAAAACATCATGGAAATAGTATCCCTATTATCGTAGGTCACCAGGATACTATCATTCTTTTTTAAGGCAAAGTTTCGTGTCGAATCATTTCTATTGGTTGGATTAAGAAAGAAAAAGTCATTCTTTCCCAAAGTTAGAACTTGGTCAATATTTTTAAGTTCTCTTTTAGAGGTGGTATCAAGCAAATTCCCATCTTTATCCAATGTTGCTCGAAAATTATTCATGTTTAACACATATTGATTATTTTTTGTTTCGACCGAAAAAACCAAACGTTCTTTATTTGGAGGTTTATACCCTTCTATTTTATCAATTTTTTTGATTTGATTTCCTTTATTATCAAAGATGTAAAAGAATCCCCCGGTATTATTTAATATCCCGATCCGGTCTTCAATAATCACCGTTTGAATGATGTAGTCAATCACATCACCCTTTTGGGTTTTTAGTGGTATATATTCCAAATCGGTTAAATTTTCGGAAACAGTACCACCTCGGGTCTGTTCCAAAATAATTCTATTTTTTATAACAGGAATACTTGGATCGTGTATTAATCGTTGTCCATGACTATTGCTGTATAAGAAAAAAAGAAAAAAAATGCTTAAGTAAACTTTTCTCATAATTTCAGATTAGGTAAGTGTTGGCTCTTAATAAGTTATACTTATATTTTAAAAAAAGGTTTAATCAGTCTTAAAATATTTTAATAATATAAGAATTAATACAATAATAATATTTTAATCAGATTTAAATTATTAAAAAAAAGTTAAATGTTTTATTCGTACCGATTGATATTTTCAAGGAATCTAACTTGGAAATACACGATTCTATCCGCAAGAAAAAAACTCAAACAGGATTAAACCGTTTTACCTTATCATAAAAAGCAAGGAATTAAGTTTGGAATTTGTTCGGATTTTCATCGAACTTTTGCGTCTAATATCCATTGAAGATCCGAAGGAGATCCGATGGAGATCCGTTTCTATGCAAACAATAGTTTTATAAGGTTCCTAAAAAGTAGAAATTTAGGTATACTTCTCAAGTAAACTAAAATCATTATCATCTGAAAGCTTAACTTAGTTAGGTCTATACATAGCATCCATTAAATCACTTCACAGGTAAAGGAAAAGGAACAAAATTTTACTACTTATCAGAAATCTAAGACATAAATAAAGCTGAAAACAAGGACACTATAAAAACAAAAGAAGCTACCAAGGCAGCTTCTTTAAATTTATTTCAATAAAAAATATTTTTGCTAAGAAAAACTATTGAAGTCCTTAAGACAGCAATATCTTATCCAATTGGCCGGACAATTTTTGAAGCTCCGTTCGGTCCCCTCCTCCTACTTCTAGCGTCATCCATTCGCCTTTATAATTGATTTTACGAACCGTCTCCATCACTAATTTCCAGTCAATATCTCCTTCTGTCAGTTCTACATTAAAGCCTTTCCAAAGACCTTCGTCATTCATTTTTTTACGGCTAAATTCTTTAACGTGCAATTTTACAATTTTGCTATTCAGGGTTTCCAGCCAATGTTCGGGCCATCCATAACGTAGGATATTTCCTATATCAAAATACCAACCTACTAGTGGATGATTGATTTCCGCTAAGAATTTCTTAGCTTCTATGGGACTAAGGATAAAATTATTCCATACGTTTTCTAATCCTATCTTTACACCTGTTTTTTCTACTTGAGGAATAATTTGGCGAATAGATGCTATGGAGTTTTTCCATGCTGTTTCATAAGATACCTTTTCATTCACCACACCTGGAACCACAAGAACAGTATCACCACCTAATTCCTTTGTTTCTTGAACGGTTTTTACAATCGAATCAATGCAAAATTTTCTGATACTTGGATCAGGGTCCGATAAAGGTTTTCCCCAATGGTCTTTATTCACAAGACTAGGAATTTCAATTCCAGATTTTGCTTTAGCCTCTAGTATCTCTTTTACCGTAAATTCTACAGGACCATTCATTTCGACACCATCAAAACCTAAATCCTTTACCAATTTAAATTTATCAACCAATGAAAGCTCCTCTTTAATCATATAATAGCTTAATGCTTTTTTGATCTTAGGTGCAAATAAATTGGACGGTCTTATATGCGAAAAAGCTGGTGATGCGATACCTGCACCAGTTAAAACCGTGATCGCTTTTAAAAAATCTTTTCTTAACATGTATTAAAATGGTATATGTTTATGATAAAAGTTATCTGTTATTCAGTTATTGTTTTTAATTCGGTAAGGGAAAATACAATAAATTTTTAAAAATCCATGAGTATAACGATTTTGATACATGTATTTATTGACCAAGATCCAATTATACAGCTGCATTACTGTGCTTAAGCCAATCCTCGTAAGCAAAAAAGCCGCTGGTTCCGCCGGTATGGATAAATAAAGAAGGTCCCTTTTGATATTTGCCCATTTTTATATCTTCAATAAATCCAGTAAAAGCTTTTCCTGTATAAACAGGGTCTAATAAAATGCCTTCTGTTTTTGCTAAGAGTTGAAGCGTAGCAAATGTTTCTGCATTCGGAATGCCGTAAGCTTCTCCAGCATAGGCATTGGATAAATGAATATGCTCCTCCGCTAAATATGCAGAACAATCAATAAGTTTGGACACCTCATTCGCAATCAACCTTGTTTGCCCAAATAATGGTTCTTGTTCTATCTGCACATTATAGGCATGTATGTTCATCGGTTTATTCAAGTAATTATATCCAGCCAAGAGTCCAGCATGGGTACCTCCTGAACCACTAGCCAACCCAATATTGGAAATTGAAACGTCCATTCGAGTCAGTTGCTCTTCGATTTCTACTGCTGCTCGTGCATAACCTAAACTACCTAAGGCAGATGATCCCCCAACCGGAATAAAGTAAGGATTCTCGCCTTTTTTGCTATATTCAATCTGTAAATTTTGAATATAGTGAGAAACCTTTTCATCATTTGGAATACAATGTATTTGAGCATCTAGCAACCTATTCAATAACATATTTCCGTTGGATTGGTAAGCCGAAGTATCGTTGTTGACACTTTTCTTAAGAACCAGATCAATTTCTAAATTCGCCATGCTAGCTGCAAATGCGGTTAAACGAGCATGATTGGATTGTAAGGCTCCAAGAGTAATTACACGGTTTGCAGATTGAGCGATAGCATCTGCGATAAAAAATTCTAATTTTCGAACTTTATTACCACCCATACCTATACCGTTCAAGTCATCCCTTTTCATATAAATCGGATGATTCAATAATTTACTCAATTTTTTCAGGTGCTGTATGGGCGTTGGTTTTTCCAAAAAGCTGTATCGAACAAAGCCTTTAGAAGTGAGAAAAGAGTCAAAAATTTTCAATAATTCCATTTACTAAATTAAAAAAATGATTTATAAAGGTAAAAACACATATTATTGGCATTTTAAACATATTTTTGTTAATATTGCTTTAGATAATATAAACTATTGTTAATAAATGTCCATAAATTTTAAGAATTTCGTTAAGCAGGTTAGCGTTAATAACCCCAATGAACCAGAATTTCTACAAGCTGTCACTGAAGTTGTAGAAGATTTAATTCCTTTCATCAATGAACATAGACCAGATTTAATAGATCAAAAAATCTTGGAACGAATGGTGGAGCCAGAACGCGTAGTATCCTTTCGTGTAGCCTGGTTGGATGATAAAAACGAAATTCAAGTAAATAGAGGATTCCGAGTTCAAATGAATTCGGCCATCGGACCCTATAAAGGTGGATTGCGCTTTGCACCCGATGTAAATTTAAGTATTTTAAAGTTTTTGGCTTTTGAACAGGTGTTTAAAAATAGCCTAACCAGTTTACCTATTGGTGGCGGTAAAGGTGGTTCAAACTTTGATCCTAAAGGAAAATCCGATCAAGAAATCATGCGTTTCTGTCAAAGCTTCATGACCGAATTACAAAGACATATAGGTTCTGAAACAGATGTGCCTGCCGGAGATATTGGAGTTGGATCGCGAGAAATAGGCTATTTATTTGGACAATATAAACGATTACAAAATAATTTTTCTGGTGTATTAACTGGAAAAGGGGTTCAGTGGGGTGGCTCATACATTAGACCAGAAGCTACGGGCTACGGATTATTGTATTTTGTACAATGTGTCTTAGATTACCATAACGATACTATGGAGGGAAAGACGGTCAGCATTTCTGGTGCTGGTAATGTCGCTTATTATGCCGCAGAAAAAGCAATTCAGTTAGGTGCCAAAGTAATCACCTTATCCAATAGTCAAGGTACAATTTATGATAAAGAAGGATTTACTTTAGAAAAATTACATTTTATTGCGGGCTTAGGTAGAGATTTAGGAAAATATGCCAAGAAATACAGTTCTGCAACCTATCATGCTAAAGAAAACCCTTGGCAGTTCAAATGTGATATTGCCCTGCCTTGTGCTACCCAAAATGAAATTTCTGAAGCAGATGCAAAATTGTTAATTAAAAATGGTTGTAAAATCGTAGCTGAAGGAGCAAATATGCCATCTACAGCCGAAGCAATTAAAGTATATATACAACATAAAATACTTTTTGGCCCAGGAAAAGCGGCTAACGCAGGTGGAGTTGCGGTTTCAGGATTAGAAATGTCTCAAAATGCAATTGGTCAACAATGGTCATCTGAAAAGGTGGATCATCGATTGAAATTGATCATGGAAAATATTCATAAAACTTGTGTACGCTATGGTAAAGATAATAATGGCTTTGTCAATTATCTTCGCGGAGCAAACATCGGTGGTTTTATCAAAGTTGCTGAAGCAATGAAAGCCCAAGGTGTGGTTTAATCAAGAGATTATTGTTATTTTTGAAATTCCAAACCATACAGGTTTGGAATTTTTATTTATACAAAAATGCGGGTATTAGCAGAACTTCCTCACCCAGATTGCAAGATTACCTTGTTTGGGATGAACCAAAAATACATCATAAAAATCGAACAAGGGACGCTGGAGCAATCTTATAAATTAGCCGAAGCAGATGTGATAGGTGGTGTCAATGGCGTCTTTGAAATGTTGGATGAAGAATTCATAAATGAAGTATTACAGTTATTTGAAAGCATGCGTAAATCCATTATTAAAACTTATGATAAATATCAATAATTAATTGATATAACAATCGTAATCATCTAATATACAACTCTATATCAAACAAAAAAGCCTAAAACAAAATAATATTTTGTTTTAGGCTTTTTTGTTTGATTAATAGGCTACTCTTAAATAAAGTATATATTTAAATAAAATACGTAAATCATTGATATAAAATTTTTTATATAGGCGTACAAAATATTATTTGGCTAACAAATTTGCCAAATAATTAACACCTTGCGACGCATTTTCTGCAATTCTAATTACTCTTGTAGCAAGGGAATATTGATGCGCATTGGGATCAATCAAAATTATTTTGGCATCATGCCTGACATCATGAAGCAGATTTGCTGCAGGATAAACTTGCAAGGAAGTTCCGATCACCACAAGGGCGTCTGCCTGTTTTACCAGTGCAGATGCTTCGCGCATAGCCGGCACTGCTTCACCAAACCAAACGACATGAGGGCGTAACGGCGAGCCTAACTCACAAAGGTCGTTCATGCTTAAGGTATCCGCATCCATATCATAAATTAAATTAGGATTTATAGAAGATTGAGACTTTCTAATTTGACCATGTAAATGGAGCACTTGGCTACTACCAGCACGCTCATGTAAATCGTCTATATTTTGGGTTATGATCTGAATATCGTAATCGTCTTCCAGTTCCTTCAATTTATAATGTGCTTCATTTGGAACGGCAGCCATACAATCTTTTCTACGTTGGTTATAAAACTGCTGCACTAATTCAGGATTTTTTTTCCAAGCATCTGGCGTTGCCACATCTTCTATTGCATAACCTTCCCAAAGCCCATCGGAACCACGAAAAGTAGGCAAACCACTCTCAGCAGAGATGCCTGCCCCCGTAAATACCACTATTTTTTTCATTCTTCTAAATTACAAATAGCTCCTAAAAAGCAATATAAGCAACATAAAAAAACCGACTTCAAGAATGAAGTCGGCTTTTTTTATGCCCAAGCCATCGATTATTTGACAAAATAACGATGTTCTACAATGGTAGTTTCGGGCTTTTTACCTTCGATAGCATCTTTAACAGCGCAATGGCCGGTAACACCTCTATAAATTAGGGCTCCACCTAGTGTTAAGCCTGAAAATGCAGTTAATGGGTTTTTTACGACTGATTTAACGCCCATTGCGAAAATGAATCCACCAGCCACGACCGACAGAATTCTTTCAGACGAACCAACATTTCCATCTTGACAAGCTTCAGCCATTCGAGATTTCAATTTATCCAATGCAAAGTTTAATATTCCGCTCATAATACAAATTGTTTTCCTTTTTTATAAAACAATTGACCTCGTAAAAAGTTTTTAAGACCGATATTAATCTATCATTCGTGTTTAAATGTGTAAATTCACTAGATTTAATTTTATACTATGCTTGTAAAAAAATACTCAGGAGAACTTGTTCCTTTTGATGAGACTGCCTTACGACGGTCCTTACTGCGGTCTGGAGCTTCAGAAGAAACTGTAAACCAAGTCTATACAGCTATTCAAAATCGTTTGTATGATGGGATTAGCACCAAAGAACTTTATGAATTAGCGTTCGATTCCTTAAAAAGTAAACGCAGCTCTTATGCGGCAAGATATAGTCTAAAAAGAGCATTACGAGAATTAGGGCCTGAAGGTTTCTATTTTGAAAAATGGGTGGCGCGATTATTTCAAGAAGATGGGTATAATTCCATGACTGGCCAAACGATTCAAGGACATGCTGTAACGCATGAAATCGATGTTATTGCCCAAAAAAATGAAGAGTTGTTGGCGGTAGAATGTAAGTTCAGAAATGATGCGGATGCCAAAATATCCGTTACAACCCCCATGTATTTTAAATCTAGAGTGACCGACATTATGGACTTAACTTTTCGTTTTTTCAATAAAGAATTGAAATTTACCGATGGTTGGCTAGTCACAAATGCGTATTTCACGAGCGATTCTGTGAAATTTGGTACGCATTACCACATGAATTTATTAAGTTGGGACTATCCCGCAGGAAATAGCTTGAAAAATAAAGTAGACAATAATGGTGAATATCCGATAACCTGTTTAACAACTATTAGTGATCAGGACAAAGCTATGTTATTGAAAAATCAATGTATTTTAGTTAAAGATTTGCTTCGAGACGATGCATTATGTGAACGAATACAAATCACTAAGGAGAAGAAAGTAGCGGTCATTCAAGAAGCGAAGGAATTAATAAACAGCCCATTAGAACATGAGTAATAAATTTGTCAAAGAGGAAATAAGCTTCCTCAAAGGTGCGAGAAGTCGGATCATCGAGTTGAAATATATAATTGGTGTATTTTTCCAATTTCTCAAAGGCTTCAGAACCTTACATTTCGTAGGGCCTTGCGTGACTGTTTTTGGCTCAGCCCGGTTTAATGAGGATCATCCCTATTACATACAAACAAGAAGCTTGTCGGCAGGCCTAGCCGACTTTGGATACACAATTATGACAGGTGGTGGTCCGGGAATCATGGAAGCGGCCAATCGAGGTGCTAAAGATGTGGATGGGTTTTCTGTGGGATGCAATATCGTACTTCCACATGAACAACATCATAATCCGTATATGGATAAGTTTGTCAATATTGAGTATTTCTTTGTCAGAAAAGAGCTCCTAAGAAAGTATTCTTTTGCTTTTGTAATCATGCCTGGTGGATTTGGAACGTTAGATGAGTTTTACGAAACGCTGACTTTAATTCAAACTAAAAAGATTTCTCAATTCCCGATCGTAGTCATGGGATTGGATTATCATCAAAATTTGATTGAACATATTGAAATCATGATTCAAGAGAAAACTATAAGCCCTGAAGATCAGCATTTATTACTTTTCACTGATAATATTCAAGAAGCGATTGAACACATTAATAAATATGCGGATAGCAATAAGATTATTAAGCTTAAAAAGCAAAAACCTAACTGGATATTAGGTGAACGTAAAGCGATCTAGCTATAAGATGTTCAAGGTGAGTGATAAATTTTATGAAAATTATTGATCATCTACCCTGTCAAGTTTAAAATCTATGATCTAATGCTTAGGTAAATCTATTGGCAGGGAATAAATCTTATTTTATGAGCTCATAGCTCAACATCTATTGGCGGTGTTCTATTAGCTATTAGGCAATAAATACTTTACCATATTTATTTAGTTCTTCTAGGCCTTTTGTTTCATCAAAAATACCATATACTGCAGAACCTGAGCCACTCATGGAAGCATAATGAGCACCGAGCTCATAAAGCTTGTTTTTGATATCGGCAATGAGCGGATATTTTTCAAACAAGCTGAATTCAAAGTCATTACGTATATTTAGCTTCCACTCTTGTATAGGTAGTTTTATGGCTAATCGTAGGTCAATATCAGAGGCTGTGGGCATCACTTGACTATAAGCTTCGGCAGTTGAAATATGCACTGGAGGTTTTACGATGACCATCTGATAGCGGTTTAGTGAAAGTGCTATAGGTGATAAATCTGTGCCAGTTCCATGAGCATAACAAGGTTTATTATCGATAAAAAAAGGACAATCTGCCCCTAAACGAGATGCATACCTTAACATTTGTTCTTGCGGAATATTCAATTCAAAAAAATTATTCAACAAGTTTAACGTGGCACTTGCGTCGGAAGAACCTCCACCTAATCCAGCGCCAATAGGAATATTTTTTAGTAGGTGGATTGTTACCGCTGGAATATCATAATCCGCTTTAATCAATTGATACGCTTGAACACATAAATTAGTCATGGAAGGTTCTAAGTCTGTATTCCAGATATTAAATGCTAATTTATCAGAAGGTAAAACTTCGATTGCATCCGATATTTGAACAGGATAGAATATGGTTTCCAAATTATGATAGCCATCGGCACGTTTGGAGGTAATCTGTAGTCCTATATTGATTTTGGCGTTTGCGAATGTGAGCATGATCTGATAATTTCTAATTTCAGCAAGGTAAAAGCTCTACAAATGTTGGAATAACATCATAATATTCCAAATTATTTACACACAATACGCAAGGTTAATGTGCGTGAATTTTTCGTTGTTTTATTATATTTGAATGGAAAGACATCTATGCTGCAAAAATTTTTACTCGTATTTACGATACTACTCTTAAATCTACACAGTGGATATACCCAGGAAATACCACGTGTAGGTACGCCATATGTACAACAATACACGAAGTTTCAATACCAAGGGGGCAACCAAAATTGGAATATTGCAATCAGTCAAGAAGGTTTCATCTACGCCGCAAATACCGAAGGATTACTTTGTTTTGATGGGCATGAATGGAAGTTATATAGCGTAAAGAATGGCACCAGTCTACGGAGTGCCTATATTGACTCTAAGGGAAGAATTCTGGTTGGAGGTGAAGGAGAATTCGGTTATTGGACTCGTGGTTCTTTGGGTGAAATGAAGTACAGCAGCTTATCTGATCTAGTAAAAGACAAACAAAGTTTAAAACAAGATGAAATTTGGCGAATTATAGAACATGAAGACAAACTGTATTTTCATAGTTTCTCCAAAAATTACTGCTACGATGGAAAAAGCATTACAGAAATAAAAGCTGATGGTGAACCATTTTTATTTAGCTTCAAAGTAAGAAATAAACTCTATTTCGAACAGATACCTTCTGGATTACACGAGTTCCGGAACAATCAATTAATTCCTTTACATGAAGCTAATAAACTCAAGGATATGAACATCTTATCCATGTTAGCTTTCGATAAAGAAGAGACCCTTATCGCCACTGCGAATCATGGATTATTTATCCTGAATAAAGCTGGAGAAATTCGGGCCTGGGAAAATGAGGCACAAGATCTACTGAAAAAGCATCAAATCAACAATGGTATTTCTTTATTTTCCGATCAGTATGCTTTTGGAACAATACAAAACGGGGTTTATATCTTAAATAAAGCCGGTGAAATTGTTCAACACATCAACAAAAGTAATGGCCTACAAAACAATACGGTCCTTAGTTTAGCATTGGATAAACAATCGAACCTTTGGGTTGGCTTGGATAATGGGATTGATCGTATCGATATCAATAGTTCTTTGTTTTACTATACCGATTTGGGTGGTGGCCTAGGCACGGTATATACTTCTGTTTTGTTCAATAATCAAATTTATTTGGGTACCAATCAAGGCTTATTCGTGAGCGACTGGAAAGGAACCAATCAATACGAATCTCTTCAATTTCGCATTATTCCACAATCTCAAGGGCAGGTTTGGCAATTGACTGTGATGAACAAGCAATTGGTTTGTGGTCATAATAATGGCACATTTCTGGTTCAAAACAACCAATTAAAACGCATATCATCTTTTACTGGGGCTTGGAAATTTCAGCCCATCAATCAAAGTCCTTTTTGGCTACAAGGGAATTATACAGGTGTTGGTTTGATGCGAGAAAGCCCTGAAATCACCTTTGTGAAACAATTTAGCCAAAAACAAGCCACACCCATCCGCGATATTATTCAGCGCTCCCCACATGAATTTTGGCTGAGTAATAAACAGCATATCTATAATTTAAAATTAAGCAATGATTTTCAGGAGAGTAGCGAATTTTCGATTTATCAAAAAGGATTACCAGAACATATTCGAATCAATGGCTTGTTTAATTTAGCCAATAATATTGTGTTTGCCTCAGATTCTGGCTTTTATGTATATGATAATATTTTATGGGAATTTAAGCCTTATAAAGAACTCAATAAGCAATTAGGTAGCTTTTACAATGCTCATAAAGTTATTCCTATTCAGGACAATGAATATTGGTTCATCAAACCTTCTCACCTCGCTCATGTAAAATTCTCGCCTACTGGAACTATACAGATTGACTCCACTTCCTGGAATTCATTGAAGGGGCGCATGATGAATGAATATGAATATCTATTTCCTATCAATGATCAATTAACCTTAATAGGTCTTGATAATGGCTTCGCGTTATACTTTAAACAAAATGCAATAAAAGACAGTATACCTGCACCTTATGTTACTCAAGTATGGAATATTACGGATGGTATAAAGCCCATATATGAAAATTTGAATGTACCCTATTCCAAAAATAACATTCGTATATCCTTTGCCAGTCCATGGTACGAGTCTACAGCGATCAAGTACCAGTATAAACTGCTTGGTTATAAAGATACTTGGTCTGATTGGGATCAGGTTGGTTATCAAGATTTCACCAATTTGCCACATGGGGATTATGTATTTCAAGTTAAATCCATGAGTGCAAATGGCATTCAATCGGAAATTAGAGCGCTTAAAATTCATATTAATGCGCCTTGGTACTGGAGCTGGTGGTCTATATTGCTTTATATGCTGCTTATTGGAATTCTATTTTACCAATTCAACAAAAACTATCAAAGCCGATTATTACGTCATCAGAGTAAGCTAGAAGCTCAATTGCTTATCGATCAAGAAAAGAGATTAGCAAGGGAAGCTGAAGAGACTGAGCGTAAGCTGATGGCTATTAGAAACCAACAACTAGAACAAGAGTTGCAAAATAAAAATAGAGAGCTGTCAAATTCTGCGATGAATATTGTTTATAAAAACGAAATGTTAAACAATTTACACCAAGAACTATTGAATTTGAAAGACGCCCAAGGCAATCAACTTAACTTAGAACAATTAAGGAAAGTCAATAAATTAATTGATGAGGCTCATAATGATGATCGGGATTGGGATATCTTTGAAAAAAGCTTTAATGAATCGCATGAAAATTTCTTTAAGAAGCTTAAGCAGGCCTATCCAGAACTTGTACCAAACGATCTTAAACTTTGTGCCTATTTGAGATTGAATATGTCTAGCAAAGAAATAGCGAGTTTATTAAACATCAGTACACGCGGCGTCGAAATAAGAAGGTATAGACTTCGTAAAAAACTGAATCTTCCTACTCAAAAAAACCTAACAGAATTCCTGTTAGAACTGTAAGTGATTACTCATTATCGATAGTTTAGCGCCTATGCTTACGCTATTTTATGGGCAACTATTCACTTATATCGCCAACACAGCTCCCATATTTGTGTAAAATAACTACATCATTACCTATACAAAGACTATGTGTATTTTATACACAATCATAGGGAAATGATGAGGTAAATTTAATAGATAACATCCTATTTTTCAAGACAATAATCAAAACTAAATAGCTAAATGAGCAATTATTTACTGCTTGTAGTAGTAATGTGAACCTTTATTATTTTAAAACAATTTTAATACATCACATATTTGTTAATATAAACGTATTGAAGTAATTACTTACTAATAATCTAGCAATTAACCATAGTTACATGAGGAAATTATTTACACTGACCTTAGTTTTCCTAATAAGCCTAACCTGGCTATATGGACAAACCAAAACCGTTACAGGAGTTGTTATGGATCAGCAGGCCATGAAGCCTTTGTCTGGAGTAACCATTACAATCCAAGGTAAAACTGGAGGATCGCAAACGGATGAGGCAGGCCGTTTTAGCATTGATGCTACTCCTTCGGATCAATTAATATTTACCTATATAGGGTACAAAAGATTAAATCTGGTTGTTGGGCAACAAACTGATTTAACCGTAAACCTAGAGAGCGATGATATGTCTTTAGAAGAGGTTGTGGTGGTAGGTTATGGTACATCCAAAAAAGCCGATTTGACAGGGGCTATTGGAAGTGTTAAAGCCGCCGATATTGCGCAGCAACCTGCAATGTCTGCAATTCAATCTATACAAGGTAAATTATCGGGTGTTAATATTACAGCATCTGAAGCACCGGGTTCTACACCGCAAATTGTGATTCGTGGATTGGGTACTGCCTTAGGAGGCCGTGACCCTTTGTACATAGTGGATGGGTTCCCAGTTGATAATTTAAATAACATAAACCCTGCCGATATCGAATCTATGGACGTCTTAAAAGATGCTTCTTCTGCATCCATTTATGGTATTCGCGCGGCTAATGGGGTAATTATGGTGACCACGAAGAAAGGGCGTGCAGGAACTGTAAACATCAGCTACCAAGGATATGCAGGTATGAAAAACATCTTGAATAAGGTGAAAATGGCAGATGCCAGTCAATACATTACTTATTACAATGAAAATCAAGCAGGATTAGGATCAGCGTTTCGATTAAATGCTACGCAAGCAAACAACACCGATTGGTTTGATGAATTGCTTCAAAATGGAGCGGTATATAATAACAATATTCAAATATCTGGAGGATCTGAACACGTAGATTATTTGCTATCTGCGAATAACTTTACCGAAAACGGTATTTTAGATGGCTCTAAGTTTGTAAGAAATACCATTCGCAATAACAATACCTACAAATTTTTAGAAGGCCGTTTGAAATTCAGTCAAAATCTTAACCTGAATTTCAACAATTCAACCCCAAAGCCATTTGATGCTTTCAATTCGGCGTATAGGCAATCTCCTTTGGTTCCTACATTTTATGATAATGGAAGATATGGAGCACCTTTATATAACCAAAACACTGGAGAAGTCACGTATTTATTTGGTGCTGGCGAACGGTTAGGATCACTTAACAATACAGGAAACCCATTATTCCAAGTAAATAGACACAATGAATTATTAAGAAATATCGCCATTCAGGGAGGAATTGAAGGTGAATTTAAGATCACCGATTACTTAAAAATAAATTCTCGTATTGGTGGAAATAAACGCTATGGTAAAACACGTATTTATGCCGACGTATTGAATGAATACCTACAAGGTAATCCTAATCGCACTGAAGCAGAATTTGAAGGATTGAAAAGCACCAACCCTACTTCTTTAAATTACGTTTACAATCGTTTAAACTACCGTAATACAGAGTCATTTAGCTGGATATGGGAAAACTTCATCACTTTCCAAAAAACGTTTGATAAGCATAATCTAGAAGCATTGGCTGGTTTTTCTAGACAAAAGGATAATATTGGTAACTTCTTTGAAGCAACGGGTTATGATTTGCCAAATCAGGAACAATATTGGAATTTGAATTTTGCATCTTCTGACTATCAGAAAATTGTATTGCAATCTTTAACACAAGAGCGTGCGCTTGCCTCCTATTTTGGTCGTGTTCAGTACAATTACGATAGTAAATACTATGCTACCGCCACTTACCGCTACGATGGAACCTCTGTGTTCAGAAGTACTGGCAAGTATTACGCAGGTCTTCCTTCTTTTGGTTTAGGATGGACCATCAGCAATGAAGATTTCTTACAAGATCACAGCAGCATCAATTTCCTTAAGCTACGTGCAAATTGGGGAAAATTAGGAAACCAAGAGATTCCATTAAATGTTTCTCAAATATTAACCAGTGCGGGAAGTTCCAATTATAATTATGTTTTTGGACCTGGTCAGGATTTGGTATTTGGAGCAGCATTTGGATCTCGTGCAAGAAATGTTTTTTGGGAAATTACCCGTGAAGCAGGTGTAGGATTGGATTTCGAATTGTGGAAAAGCTTATCGGGATCGATAGATTACTATAATAAATTGAACACGAATGTCATTCTAAATGTTAGACCAACGTTGAGTTCTCCATTCTCTACTGATTTTTACGATCATGGAGGAAAGGTTAGCAATTCGGGGGTAGAACTAGCATTAAATTGGAGTAAAACTGTTTCAGAAGATCTAAATTATAAATTTGGCGTTACCTATGGTTATAATAAGAATGAAGTAATTGATGTAGTTCCATCATACGATCGCAGTCAAGGGGGAAGTTTATCCAACGGAGAAGTGACTAAGGAATTGCGCGAAGGTCAATCCATCTATTCTTGGTGGTTATTTGAAACCGATGGCGTATGGCAATCCGCAGATGAAATCGCTAATAATCCAAAGTATGGTAACCCTCGTGTAGGTCATTTACGTTATAAAGATCAAAATGGAGATGGATTAATTGATTCTAGAGATAAGAAACATTTTGGCAGCTACTTACCTACCTCTACCTATGGTATTAATTTAGCGATAAATTATAAAGCTTTAGACTTCTTATTGCAAGGATATGGAGTTGCTGGAAATAAAATCTACAATGGTTTAAAAGGAACACGTATTAACGGTGGTGAGAATATCTCTGAAGATATCTTCTTAGACCGATGGACTCCAGAAAATAAAAGTAATGTTCACCCAGGTGCAGACCGTGACGCGATAGCTTCCAGCTATTATTTAGAATCAGGAAACTATTTCAGGATCAATAACATCACACTGGGTTATACGTTCAAAAATCTATATTCCAGCAAATCTAACTTAAGACTTTATCTAATGGCACAGAATCCATTCATTTTCACAAAATACAGTGGATTTTCACCAGAGATTGCAAGTGATGGAAGACCAGATTTAACACCGGGTATTGAACTTTCTGCCTACCCTACAACTAGGAATTTCTTATTTGGTCTAAATGTTCAATTCTAACGGTAAAAGAAAATGATTATGAAATTAAAACACTTAAATATAGCCTTATTAGCAGCTGCAGGATTTATGTTCCAGGGCTGTTCAAATGATTTCTTAGATGTACCTTCTACGGAAATCATTGAAGCTGGAGATAGTGATGTGAAGGTAACACCGGAGGAATTTGTAAATGGGATATACGGTATGTTTACCGAATGGGACTATGCTTTTTCTTTCTTAGCAATTACCGATATGATCTCAGATAATTCCGACAAAGGTTCTGAAATCTCTGATCCTGGTGGTGATAAAATGCTGTTTGATGAGTTGACGTTTACAACCACTGCAGGATCTTTAGAATCCATGTGGCAACGTTGGTACAAATCCATTGGACGTGCTACGGAATCCATCAAATACACCGAAGAATTTGGATTAACCGATGCTGCATATAAAAATAGACTGATTGGTGAAGCTCAGTACCTAAGAGCATTAAATTACTTTTATTTAGTACGTGGTTGGGGCGATATACCTATTCAAGAAATTAGTGTATCAGAACGCAAACCTGCAAATGAAGTGTACGATTATATTGTAGCAGACCTGTTAGCAGCTATAGGAAACCTACCGGAAAAATCTGCTTATCCAGCAAAAGATTTAGGCCGTGCTACCAAAGGTGCTGCTCAAGCTCTATTGGCGAAGGTATACCTATATCGTCAAGATTGGCAAAATGCCTTTACGATGGCTAAGACAGTAATCGGTTCTGGACAATATAGCTTAGAAACGGATTATGCTAAAATATGGAGAGCTGAAACGGAAAATGGGAAAGAATCAATTTTTGAATTCCAAGGAAGAGGCCAATCCATTGCTCACGGTATTCAACAATATTCCGAAACTCAAGGACCTCGTGGTGGTACTACCCCAATTGGATGGGGTTTTAATACGCCTTCGCAAAATTTAGTAGATGCCTTTGACGCCGAAGGAGATGCTATCCGAAAAGATGCAACCATAATCTTTGATGGGGAAACATTATGGGATGGAACATTGATTTCATCTACAATCAACCCTCGGTATAATGAAAAAGCATTTTCATCTGCCAATAGAGGCTCTGGTGATGGTGATAAAAACATTCGTTACATGCGATTGGGCGAAGTATACTTAATCCTTGCTGAGGCAGCAAATGAATTAAATAATAATTCGGAAGCATTAGCCGCATTGAATATGGTTCGAGATCGCGTAGATCTAGAAATTGTAAACGACAACAATCAGGCAAGCTTACGTCAAAAGATTTGGAAGGAAAGACGATTAGAATTGGCGATGGAACATGATCGTTGGTTTGACTTGGTTCGTACCAAACAAGCAGAAACGGCCATGAAAGCCAATGGTAAAGCATTTTTACCAAAACACTATTTATTCCCAATCCCTGAGGCACAACGGGTACAAACCCCAGAAATGTCTCAAAATCAAGATTGGTAACCTACAGGGAAGGTGTACACCTTCCCTATTTTTAATTAACTATGAGACCTATACTAGCCTTATTTCTTTTTCTATTGATGAGTTGTTCCAAGTCTGAACAAGGTCCAATAGCATCAAACCCCAGCTTTCAAGTATTGGATGTGCAGCATGCCGACCAATCTTTAGGGGGCATTTCGAAAGGAATACCGCTAAACGCATCATTCAGGTTAACGTTTGAACAGGCCTTGGACGTAAGCCAGTTGGAAAAATACATTTATGTAGAAGAATCTGATAAAACCAGCCTTCCAGTTCAATTGCAGGTATCTGCGGATAAAAAAACTGTGCAGGTTCAACCAAAAACAAGCTATAAAGGCCTAACAAGCTATCAATTACATATAAGCAATTCGTTAAAAAGTATAGATGGGGCAGCTTTAAAGCAAGCCAGTAGTTATACCTTTCATACTGCAGTAGATGATCGAGATAAATTCCCGAGGATATCCGAAGAGGAATTACTCCAAAAAGTACAAAAGCAAACATTTGCTTTTTTCTGGGACTATGCGCATCCCCATTCGGGCATGATTAGGGAGCGTCATAGTTCAGGAGAAACCGTAACGATTGGCGGAACAGGATTCGGCGTTATGGCTATTTTAGTTGCTGTAGAGCGGCAGTTTATCACGAGGACGCAAGGACTTGAACGCCTTAATAAAATTGTACATTTCTTACAAAATGCAGACACCTACCATGGTGCATTTTCGCATTGGTATCATGGAGCAACGGGCAAAACGATTCCTTTCAGTCCCAAAGATGATGGTGCGGATTTAGTCGAAACAGCCTTATTATTTCAAGGATTATTAGCTGCACGTGAGTATTTTCAAGACGCCACGTTAACACAGGACATCAATACACTTTATCAAGCCGTGGAATGGAATTTCTTTCAGCAAGGGCAAGACGTATTGTATTGGCATTGGAGTCCAACACAAGCTTGGGCAATGAATCTCAAAATTTCAGGATGGAATGAATCACTCCTCGTATATGTGTTGGCGGCAGGTTCAACAAATTATAGCATTAGCAAAAATGTATATGATGCAGGTTGGGCAAGAAATGGCGCAATGAAGAACGGAAAAAGCTTTTACAATTATGATTTGCCCCTAGGAGCAGATTTGGGGGGACCACTATTTGTATCACAATACAGCTTTTTAGGAATTAATCCGACCGGTCTAAAAGATGCTTATGCGGACTATGAATTGCAGACTAAAAACCATACCCTGATTAATAGAGCGTATAGCATAGAAAATCCTAAACAATATTACGGCTATTCTTCCAGCTGTTGGGGATTGACCGCAGGTGATATTCCTACTGGTTATGGAGCTCAATCACCTAGCAATGATATAGGTGTTATTGCGCCTACTGCTGCTCTATCCTCCATGGCATTCACTCCTAATGAATCCAAAGAAGCATTAAGCTATTTTTATTATAAATTAGGAGATAAAATATGGGGGGAATATGGGTTTAAAGATGGATTTTCCTTAGATCAATTGTGGTTTGCAGACAGCTATATCGCGATAGACCAAGGACCAATCATTATAGGCATAGAAAATTACCGCAGTCAACTCATTTGGAAACAAGTAATGAAAGCTGCAGAAATAAAAAATGGACTCAAGAAACTTGGGTTTACATCACCTAACTTATAATTAACTATGAAAATTTTCAACCTCGTAGGTTGTGGCATTCTTGCTTGCGGATTTTTACTCAGTTGTAATACATCCACTAAAAAAGAACAGCAGCAATCTTCAACAGTAGCGTCAAAAGATTCAGATGAAGCATTATTAGATCAGATTCAAAAGCAAACCTTCCGTTATTTTTGGGAAGGAGCAGAACCTACTTCTGGCTTAGCAAGGGAACGAATACATATCGATGGTAACTATCCGGAGAATGATCAACAAGTCATTACCATTGGTGGAAGTGGCTTTGGAATCATGGGGATGGTGGTCGCGATGGAAAGAGGCTATATCAGCAAGGATCAAGGCGCTCAACGATTAGATTCCATTATGAATTACCTCGCGGAGATCCCAAGGTTCAAAGGCGCTTGGTCACATTGGTACCATGGGGATAGCAAAAAAGTAAAAGCATTCTCCGAAAAGGATAATGGAGGTGACATTGTGGAAACAGCCTTTCTTACACAAGCCTTAATCGTCGTACGAGAATATTTTAAAAATGGCGATGAATTACAAAAAACGGTAGCACAGAAGGCCGATGATTTATGGAAGGGAATCGATTGGAAGCATTATACCAATGGTAAAAACGTACTCTATTGGCATTGGAGCCCATCCCATCAATTTGGAATGAATCATGCAATTCAAGGATATGATGAATGTTTAATAACCTATGTTTTGGCAGCCTCTTCGCCTACGCATCCGATAGATACTGCTGTATATCGGGAAGGCTGGGCACGCTCAGGTAAGATCGTTTCAGACCTGCAAAAATTACATATTCCTATAGGCATAAAACACAATGCCAAAGAGGCTGAAGTTGGCCCCTTATTTTGGGCACATTATTCCTTCACAGGCTTGAATCCAATTGGCTTATCCGATTCCTACGTGAACTATGAAGAGGTGGTCAAGAATCATACACAAATCAATATTGCCTATGCGGAAGCTAATCCCAAACAGTTTAAAGGCTATGGTAAAGATAAAGGATGGGGATTGACCGCAAGTTATTCCATTGCAGGATACGACGCTCATCATCCCGATAATGACAAATCGGTGATTAGTCCTACAGCAGCTTTATCCTCTATGCCGTATGCTCCGAAAGAGAGTATTGCATTTGCACGATACCTATTAGATTCCTTGGACACAAAAGTTTGGGGCAAATATGGTTTTTATGATGCATATAGCGAAACAGAGAACTGGTATCCCCAACGCTATTTGGCAATAGACCAAGGTCCTATTGTTGTAATGATTGAAAATTATCGCAGTGGATTAATATGGGAGCTATTTATGAGTGCTCCAGAAATTCAAGCAGGATTAAAAAAATTAGGATTTAATCATCCTTAATTACGCAATGGTTGACATAAAAAAAGCAGTGAATTACAAAGACAATTCACTGCTTTTTTTATAGATTATGCTATACCTTAATTTTCAAAATAATAGGTTACTTCAATAAATCGTTCAATTTCACTTTCCTCATCTTGAGAGATTTGGAATTGTTTGATAAGCCCTGCTACACTGATTTCTTTCTCTGGAAGTGGTTCAGCTTCCTTATCATGTGCGATTAAAAAGCTTTCATTGTTTTCCTCATCAAACAATTGATAAACGGTGTAAGCATCCGTAATCGGAATCAAACTGAACACATCGATTACCGGTACCATGATAAAGCCGGTAACATATCCCACTTCTTCAATTTTTTTGGGAATTCCACGAACAAATACTGCACTCGCCAATTTAAGGTCATCAAAGCCGTCCATTCTTATCAGTTCCTTTCCCCTGAATTTATCATACTGTGCACTTAGATGATCATCAAATCTACCTTCTACTTCCAATCGCTCGCGAGCAGATAGTTTACTTAGCGCCAATTGAAGGAAAAGCACCGCTTTTTGCTTCTGAAAAGCAGCTCCTGCAACTTTTCCGATTTCAGAAGAGGAAATGATATCATCATCCGCTTGGGTAAAAAAATCATAGAATTGACCGCCATTATCCAAAGAATCTATTGCCTGGCTTACACTTGTATAGGGTTTAATTAGTTTCATAAGTTCGAGTTATATGAGCTTAAAATTAGTTTAATCAAATGATTATAGCAACAGTAAAGATTTAATTCACAGGATTTGAGGAGCCTTCTGCCTTATGTTTACCCCAATTATCATCAAAGAGTTTGATGTATTCTAAAAATATAACTCCGGGTTCTGCATATTGAATTAATAAACTCTTCCACTCCTCATACTTCACTTTGTCCATTTTATGAAAATAACCCTGAAGCATATTAACGGCCATTTCCGCTTGTTGATATTTATTTTTAGTTAGTGATATGCCTTTTTTATACATTTTTTCAGCTTCGTTGATATTATCCAAATACTTATACGCGTATCCAAGTTCACGGTAATACCAGAAATTAGAAGGATCGTGCTTAATTGCTTCATTTAATATCACCACTGCCTTATAAAAGCTATTTGTTGCATTATATGCAAAAGCTAATTCAAACTCTAAGCCATCAGCATGCGGATTTTTTTGATAGATTGCTTGAAGGATGGGAATTGCTTTATGACTTGCTCCAACCGCATTAAACCACCTCCCTCTACTAATTTCATAACCATCTGTCCCCTTTTTAGTTTGGTATAATGCCAACCATTCCGGTAAGGGTGCTAATCCTAAATTTTTAATTTGAGCATCCGATAAGACCGCCACATCTGAAGTATTGGTTTCCAATCGTTTTCTTATACTGGCTTCTTCCAGCAACTTTGTTAAAGGTAGTGTAGGTTTATCTAAGTCCATATATCCTTCAAAATAGAAGGTTGGGCCAGATTCTTCATCTAAATAAATAAACCCTACTGAAGCTTTATTTGTGTTTTCATCTACTGAAAATACCACCCAACGGTCGAACGCATCATAAAATTTGGTATTGAATTGAAGGTCCTGACTTTGACTGATTCCATACGGAATATTACATATGCTGAGCATTATGGATAAGAAGAGAATTCTATACTGTATCATCCAATTATTTCTTTTTCCCAAAATACAAGAATTCTCCCAAAGAAGTGGATGACCAAATGTTAAAAAATATAGGTTTAAATTCAATGTGAATAACAATAGGCTTAATCGGAATGATTTGTTGTATGCTTTTAATCGGTTCAATCCTAGTCACTCCAAAATAATGCTCCTTCGATTGCCCAATCACTCGACCTTGCTTATCATACAGGACTCCTTCTTCATACCAACCTAAAAAACGACCATTAAAACCGATCACTTGATTATCTTCCCCATCGGTTTTTAGAAATGCCATCGGCGTTCCATTCCAATTAAATAGAGTTCCATCCCGATCGAAGTCAATATAGGCCGTTGGTTCACCATTTTTATTATATAGTGAAAGTTGTTGAGCTTGGCAGATAAACAAGCTACTCATAACAAAAACAAATAAACAGATATTGGATTTAAATAGATTCATCACATTAGGCATTTAGTTTTGATTTGGACAAAAACCAACCCAATTGGTTTAAGATAAAGGAAAATTATTTTCAGTTAGTAACAAAACAAATGAATTATTCAGCTCCAAATAAACAAATAAAAATTAATTCTCCTCATTTTCAGAGCACTAATAATTTTGTTTTGGAGAGCGATTGAAATTTTCTACTTTTGTCGCGGAGAGTTGGCAGAGTGGTCGAATGCGGCAGTCTTGAAAACTGTTGACTGTTACAGGTCCGGGGGTTCGAATCCCTCACTCTCCGCCAATATAAGTTTCAAAGCTTTTAAAAAAGCTCATAAAAACACTAAAAGCCTGCAAAATAACGTTTTGCAGGCTTTTTTAATTTTAGACTTATCCCAAAATTTTTAAAAACACTCCTAAAAGTTATGGCATGATCGTGGCAATAATTCTCTTCGTCAAAACGGAAACTATTTATGTTCGGAAATTTGGTATTTATATCTGTATTCAAAGTAAAGTCTGAAATATGAATTAATCATTCTATAATTTGAATAAAACCTTACCCCTGTTTTTAAACTTTCCATATTAATATATGTTTTTTTTAGAAAACTATTAACTGAAAAAATATAGAAAGATCAAGAAAAAATAGTTCATAAAACTTTATCAGGGAAATTCATCATACGACTAAGAGTATCTTCTCTTTAAATTAAAAACATTTATGTAATGTAAGCTTTGTATGTAAAGATATCCTTTACATTAATGTTTTAAGTCTAATAATGAAATAAAGAATTTTTTGAAACTAAGGAATAAGTAATTTGAAAGTGATGAAACTCTAGAAGCGAATCTATTTTTGCTCTATGCAAATTTCCTATAAAACAATATTAGAAGGAAATTGGATGTAGTATAGATAAGTTTTATAAAACTTATCTTCAAAAAAAACCTCTTTAATTGAGTGAGATAATTTTTTTTTAAAAGAATCAGTTTACGAATTCTATAATATATGATTTATAGACAATTCAAGTTGTGCCATTAATACTTAAAAATTTAGTTTTGATTATTTTCTAAATTTTCATAGGTGTAATTTCTTCTAAAGAAAAAGTATGAAATAAAAAAAATTAAAATTAAGGCAATAAAATAACCTCCATAAAGGATTAAAATCAATATTAGAAAGTAGTATATACTTATACATTTTATTACTGATAAAGGACGATTTCCAATCGATAATATAAAACTTCTAATAGCCAGCATAAATATTATTATTGAACAAAAGGCTAATATTGAAGATTGGAATTTTAATAATATGGCTATATAAATGATTTCAGGTATAATCAAAACTAGATAATAAGGTATGGGTAGTATAAAGCGTTTTACACTATTTATAGGAAAATTAAGTAAAAATGCCATTGAACTACCCTCAAATATAAAATCTTTGTATAACAAAAATGAATTAAAGCAACTTAAAGTAAGAGCTACAAAAATAACATATCGATAATCATTTACTGTGGTTTCGATATTAAACAATATAATCAATATGTAGATTGTGAGGATAGATAATACCTTCGATGCAATCAAAGGCCCTAGATTATGATTTATATGATTAAAAAGATTAAGCAAATACTGTTGTCCTTTGCCTAATTTGAAACTGCTTATTCTAAATAATTTTTCTTTTTCTGAAATATTAAATAGACGAAAATGATTAATATAAATTACAGAAATAACCATTAAAACGAATACATAGATCAAATTAACGAGACCTAAAAGATTATTTTCTAAATAACACCCTATGAATACAGAGTATATTGAGAATAATAGCAGAGGTAAAAATACCACCAATAGAACTAGAAACCAAAGCGATCGTCGATTAGTAGACTTCATACCATTCAATGTATATTGAATAAAAGAATTCCTCTCTTGGGTAAGCTCAAATCTTAAATATTTTAGAAATATTACGGTATAAATCAGTGAAAAAATCCAGAAAATAAGAATAAATATAGGGTCAGTAGCAATTTTTAAAGAAATCAACATTGTCCAAAAATCACGTGTTTCTAATAAAAATTCTCCCGCAGTTTGGATATAAATACAGTAACTAAAAGACATACAAAACCCAAACAAAAAAGCCTTTGCGTATTTTTTATAAAAACCTTTTGCAAAAATATTGACAAGTATTGATTTCATCACACTTTTGATTTTACTATAATACCTTTATTTAATTGTATTTCTTTAGCAGGAAAGGGCAAAGAATCTAGATGTGATGTCATAATTATTATTCCATTGTTTTTTTTAAATTGACAAATCCAATCGCTCAGGAATGCAGAGGCTTCGAGATCCAATGTAATATATGGTTCATCCAACAAAACTAATTTAACATTGCCCGCAAAAGCCAATAATATAGATAGCTTTTTAAGCATCCCACTTGAATACTGAGAAATAGGTTGATCATATATATATTCTTCCATATCAAAACATTTTATCATAGGAATTACATAATCAATTTTTGTATTCTTACTTTTGACAAAAAAATCAAGAAGGTGATATCCAATTAAGAAATCAGGATAAATGGGTTCTGTTGGCGAATAATTTACGAGCTGTAAATAATTTTCTGGTTTTTTCTTCAATGAAGTATTATCAAATAAAACATCTCCGTTAAAAGATAATAAGCCGGCCAAACACTTAAGAAGAGTACTTTTACCAGAGCCATTCTGTCCTTTAATCCAATATATATTTTCTTGAAATTCTAAATGTGGAATATTTAAAGCTAATAATGTTCCATAATGCTTCTTTAAATTATTGATTTTTAGCATTTTTATTTCGAATTATATCTAACATTTTTCAATCTCTATTAAATTACTAATTAATAATTAATAAATTGTAAATCGTCAGCAAAAAGTGGACACGTTTGAATCTTAACTAAGAGAGTGTTTTATTCAAAAACACTTAACTTTAGTAATATGGGAAGACCAATAA
>NZ_JBMOXB010000016.1:0-127362 GCF_049316305.1 Sphingobacterium sp. HJSM2_6 | reverse complement strand
AATTCAACGGGTGTTACTTCAATATGGATATCGATTCGGTCTAATAAGGGGCCAGATATTTTGCTGATATAACGTTGAACGATTTGAGATCCACATATACAGGGTCTAGAGGGATGATTGAAAAATCCACAAGGGCAAGGATTCATGGCGGCAATGAGCATAAAACTCGCAGGATATTCCACGGTAAACTTTGCTCTGGAAATGCTGATACTTCTTGATTCTAAGGGTTGTCGCATGACCTCTAAAACTGTTCTTTTAAATTCTGGTAGTTCATCTAAGAATAGTACACCATGGTTGGCAAGGGATATTTCACCAGGTTGCGGATGTGTGCCCCCTCCAACTAAGGCAATGTCTGAAATGGTATGATGTGGCGCTCTAAATGGACGGATCGTTAGTAAAGAAGAAACAGTACCTAATAGTCCAGTAACCGAATGAATTTTGGTTGTTTCTAAGGACTCTTCAATAGTGAGTGGAGGTAATATGGAAGGAATACGTTTTGCCAACATGGTTTTACCTGCGCCGGGAGGTCCAATTAAAATAGCATTGTGTCCACCTGCGGCAGCAATTTCTAAAGCACGCTTAATATTATCTTGTCCTTTTACGTCTGCAAAATCTAATTCATAGTTATTGATTTGATTTTCAAATAATTCTTGAATATTGACTTGAGTAGCTGGAATAATTAAAGTTCCTAATATAAAATCAACGGCTTCTTTAAAATGATGGATGGGGTAGATGGAAATTCCTTCAACTATAGCGGCCTCATCTGCGTTGGTAGCAGGTAAGATAATTCCTTCAAACCCATCTTTCTTAGCTTGAAGGGCAATAGGCAAAGCCCCTTTGATGGGTTGAACTTTGCCATCTAAATTAAGTTCTCCTAATATGATATATTTATGTAGATTCTGAGTAGGAAGTTGGTTGGAAGCGCATAATAATCCAATGGCAATGGCTAAATCATAGGAAGATCCTTCTTTTCGAATATCTGCAGGGGCAAGATTCACGACGATTTTCTGCCTTGGCATGCTGTATTTTATAGACATTATGGCACTTTCTATGCGTTGAATGCTCTCTTTGACAGCATTGTCGGGTAGTCCGACGATATAATATTTGGTTCCTGCAGTTACATTGACTTCCACAGCGATGGTGGTGGCATCTATGCCAAAAACGGCACTACTATAAGTTTTTACGAGCATACTCCTTTCGATAATTTACTTAAAGTTAAATAAATTATATAAAACTATATATTGATTTGTATATTACTAATACATCCATCGGATATTATTGAGAAACAATAGGAATGCAATGACGAAAAAGAGATGGATTTAATTATGTTTTGTAATTTTTTAAAACGATTCGGTCTGTTTTTTGTTATAAAGTTATATATTACAAAAGAATTAATTTTGATATTAAAAGGCGGTGTACAATGAACGATAACGGTAAAATCATTACAGCATTATTAGCTGGATTAGCTGCGGGAGCAGTTTTGGGAATTTTGTTTGCTCCAGAAAAAGGGAGTGAAACTCGTGAAAAAATTAATGAATCACTAGCGGATTTGAGTGATGCAATAAAAGAACGTGCTGAAGAGCAGTTTGATCAATTGAATGATTTAAAAGAAAAAATAGTTTCCACATTGAAGACTAAAGTTACTAAGGTTTCTGCTGACTTGGATGATGAAATTGAAGAGCATGCCTAAGGCTTGTTTAGAAAATAAATAGTGAAGGGTTCTTCAATTTTAGGCCCTAGTGAGAGATAGGAATATATATTGTTGGCGTATAGGATAACATGCATGGAAGAGCAAAAATTTTCATTTTCAGAAAGCTTTAATAAGTCAAAAGAATATCTTGAGACACAAGTTGAATTAGCGAAGTTAAAAGCGATTTCAAGAATGTCTAGGATTTTCGGTTCCTTAATCTTAGATGTAAGTAAGGTTCTATTATCCTTATTGATTGTCTTTTTTGTTTCTTTAGCGTTGGGTTTCTATTTGGGCGAAATCTTAGGAAGTTATTCTTTAGGCTTTTTAACCACAGGAGGTATATTCTTTATTATTTTATTGATTATTCGCGCGTTGGAACCTAAGTTGGAAGCTAAGTTTATGAATTTGACGATAAAGAGGATACTCGCGAAATGGGATGATGAAGATGAACCTGTTGAAGAAAAAATAAACAATCCAGTCGAAAATAATTCAAATCCTGAAGTAGAAACAGTGGATGATCAAGTAGAAAGTCAACAACATGAACGGAATTAATTCACCATTGAATACGCGGTCAAGTATCACCAATATGGATGATCTTACTGCAGAAATTAGTCGGCTTAAGGCTAAAAAAATAGAGCAGGAGCAGTTTCTTGGACATCAATATCAATTGTTGAAACATAAGGTGGAGGCCCCATCACGTATTTTGAACATGGTATTTAATCGTGTTCCTGGAATTAGTACGATGAAAGGGTTGATTTCAGGGATAGGAGAAGTTACCTCTGGTAAACATAAAGGTGATTGGTTGACTAAGACCCTTCAAGTTGGTCTACCCTTAGTTTTAAATAAAACTTTGCTCAAGAATTCGGGTTGGATTAAAAAAGGTTTAGTTTTATTAGCCTCAGAAACTGCAGCAAGCCAAGTAAATCAAGGTTCGGTACATAGTATAATTGGTAAATTGACCGACTTGATTAAACCGAAAAAAAAGAAGAAAAAAGGAAATGAACCTATTGGAGAGGTGATAAATCCGACGGCACCTTTAAATCCGCCAATGATAACGGCAGAGGAAAGTGTGCAGGATAATATATATGGTATACCAAAAGACAGTGAAGCCTATTAATTTTTAATAGGCTTCTCTGTTTATCTTGTAAATGGAAAAGCTGATCTATATGGATTTAGCCAGAAAGTCTTGGTAGGCTAATGTAATTCCTTCTTTAAGGCCTGTGGACGCTTTCCATCCTAATGCACTTAGTTTACTTACATCCATTAATTTTCTTGGTGTTCCATCTGGCTTGCTAACATCAAACACTAATTCTCCTTCATACCCCACTATTTCTTTGATTAATAATGCCAGGTCTTTAATGCTGATGTCTTCTCCTACACCAATATTGATGAATTGAATGTCATTGTAATTTTCCATTAAAAAATAACAGGCATCGGCTAAATCATCTGCGTACATGAATTCTCTTAGGGGGCTTCCAGTTCCCCAAATACTAACCTGAGGGATATTATTCAATTTAGCTTCATGGAACCTACGGATGAGGGCTGGAAGTACATGGGAATTTTCGGGATGATAATTGTCATTTTTGCCATACAGATTTGTCGGCATAACCGATATAAAGTTATCGCCATATTGAAGGCGATAAGATTCACACATTTTTATTCCTGCTATTTTTGCTATGGCATAAGGTTCATTGGTATATTCTAATAAACCGGTAAGTAAAGAATCTTCCTTTAATGGTTGAGGAGCTAATTTGGGATAGATGCAGCTTGATCCTAAAAATAGAAGTTTTTTAACCTTATTCTCATGTGCAAAATGAATAACATTGTTTTGGATGGCAATATTTTCATAAATAAAATCTGCACGATAGGTGTTATTTGCTAATATTCCCCCGACTTTTGCAGCAGCAAGGAACACGTATTCTGGTTTTTCTTGCTCAAAAAATGCCTTTACCGCTTGCTGATCTCTTAAATCTAAGTCTGCAGATGATTTACAAATCAGGTTTTTGTAACCTAGATCTGTTAATTTCCTAACAATGGCTGATCCAACCATCCCTCTATGTCCTGCGATGTATATTTTAGCTTGTTTTTCCACCAGAATATCTTGTTTAGTGCAAATATAAGGTTAATTTTGCGACTTAACTATTTGCAATGGGTAAGGATAAATTAAGAAAATTTGCAGAGATTGCAACCTTCAAGAACGTTAAACAATTAGATGAAGGTAAGGCATTTAAAGGAAAATGGGCTCAGGATTTTTTTCAAAATAAGCAACCAATCGTATTGGAATTGGCTTGTGGAAAAGGGGAATATACAGTAAATCTAGCGAAGTTATTTCCGACGACTAATTTTATAGGAATTGATTATAAAGGAAATAGGATATGGAGGGGTGCAAAAACAGCATTGGAAGAAGGTATTGCTAATGTGGGTTTTTTAAGAATTCAAATCGAAACTATCTTGGAATACTTTGAAGCGGGTGAAATCAGTGAGATTTGGATTACATTTCCAGATCCTCAACCTCAAGATAGTCGTGAGAAAAAGAGATTGACAAATCCAGTTTTTTTGGAAAGATACAAACAGATTTTAGTAGAACAAGGAATCATGCATTTAAAAACGGATAATGATGGTTTTTACGCATATACCTTAGAACAAATAGATGCACAACAATTAGCGAAGCTCAAGGAGACTACTGATTTATATCATTCGGAATTAGTGAATGAAGTATTGTCTATAAAAACGTACTATGAGCGAAAATATTTAGCAGAAGATAAAAATATTAACTACGTACAGTGGAAATTCAGTAATAAATAGGCCTTATAGTTGATATTTCGTTACTTTGCTCTTATGAAATTTATCTACCTAAACTGTTTATTATTTTTATTCCAATTGGGTTTCGCTCAAGAGCAAATGAAGCCCACATTTACACGTATTTACGAAGAAGTTAACAATCATTCGGAGGCTTATGAACGATTAAAGTTCAGTACGACCAATTTAGGACATCGCATGACGGGATCTACAAATGGTGCAAAAGCAGAAGAATATGTTTATGAATTACTCAAGTCTTATGGCTTAGATGTTTCTTACCAACCTTTTGAGGCGGTGGCATGGTCTAGAGAATCGCTGTCTTTGCGCTTAGCAGGGGAAGAGGTAGCTAGTGTTGCTTTAGCTCATTCACCGATTAAAGCAGATGTAACTGCTGATTTGGTGGATATGGGTAATGGCTTAGAGGTTGATTATTTGGCTAAACCAGGTGCGGTAAAAGGTAAAATTGCCTTGGTATTTCTTCATATATTACCCAATTCGGGTCCGAATGTAAAGAATCTTCATCGTTCTCAAAAAACGGCATTAGCCTACCGACATGGGGCGAAAGGAATTATATTCATCAATAGTGTACGTAATCAAGTTTTATTGACTGGAACAGCTTCTATCACGGGCAAATTGATCAAAATTCCTGCTGTATGTATAGGGTATGAGGATGGTATGAAGTGGAAGGAAGCTTTGAAAGTTGATAAGTTAAGCGCTTCCATTGCTATGCGTAATAAGTCGGCAAAGTCTCAAGCAAGGAATGTTATTGTGCATATCCCAGGGACAGATAAAGCAAATGAAAAAATTGTGATTGGCGGACATTTGGATAGTTGGGATCTAGCAACAGGTGCAGTGGATAATGGTTTGGGATCTTTTGCGGTCATCGATATGGCTAGGACATTTAAAGCATTACAATTGCAATCTAAACGAAGTATAGATTTTGTGCTTTTCATGGGTGAAGAGCAAGGTTTGTTAGGCTCTAAGGCTTATGTGAAAGACGCTCTGAAGACCAAATCCATCGATCAAATTAAATATATGCTCAATTTTGATATGGTGAATGCTCCAGTAGGTTTTGCCATGAGCAGACCAGAGATGAGCGATGTTCTGAAGCAATATGGCGCAATATATGCACAAGTAGATCCAGCCTTCAAAAATGAAAATGCCGTGGAAGTTGGGTTGAATAGTGATCATCAACCGTTTATGTTGCAAGGAGTTCCTAGCGGTACTGGACGCGGTGGCCAATTGCCTAATAATGCCGGTCAATTTTACCATTCGAATAAGGATGTGTTCTCTTTGATCGATCAGGCTGGTATGGAACAAACGGTTCGCATTGGCTGTGCATATTTATACATCTTAGCAAATTTAGATGTAATTCCTGCAGATAGATATTTAGATGACGAGATTGTCAAGATGTTAGTTGAAAAGGAATTGAAAACTCCTCTTGTTATTTCAGGAGATTGGAGATGGAAAAAGTAAATTAGCCGAATTACTCATTCTGCTTTCCATATGGAATATAAAAAAACCACTAATTTTATTAGTGGTTTTTTTATGGATACAAATGAATTAATTCTTCACTAGTTTCTTATGTTTTCTTTTGGATATTTTGTCCTCATTGACAGGTTGCGGAATTTTCACATAATATCCTGTTCCGTCGTATTCTCTTTTTCTAGGATTTGATTTGCAATCAACTGAACAACAGCCGTCTAATTCCCAGCCGCAGTCATCACATTGCGTGAAGTGTTCGTTACACACTGGATTTGCACAGTTAATCATTTTTGCAGTCGTTTTACCACAGTTTTTGCAAGTAGAAACAATGCTAGGGTTTACGGCATTAACGGGTACCGAAACACGGTTATCAAATACATAACATTCACCTTCAAAATCTTCGCCACCTGCTTCTTTTCCGTATTTAATGATGCCTCCATGCAATTGATACACATCCTCAAATCCTTCTTTTAATAGAAGTGCTGATGCTTTTTCGCATTTAATTCCTCCAGTACAATAGGTTAGAATTTTCTTGCCTTTGTATTGTTCTAAATCCTTAATTTTTTCTGGGAATTCCCTGAAATTTTCGATGTCTAAAGTAACTGCATTTTTGAAACGCCCTACATTATGTTCATAATTAGAACGCACATCTAAAATAATCACATCCTCCTGGTCTTTCATCTCTAGAAACTCTTGGGGTTCCAAGTGTTTACCGGTCTGTATATTGGGATTAATTATTTTTGGATCGCGTAAACCTGAATGAACAATTTCTGGTTTATACCGGCAATGCATTTTGATAAATGAAGGTTCTTCGACCTCATCTATTTTAAATTCTGTTTTTTGAAAACGTTCATCCGCATGCAAATGTTCCATATAGGTTTTACAAGACTCAGGTGTGCCTGAAACTGTTCCATTTAACCCTTCATCCGCAACAATAATGCGGCCAACAAGATTTAATGATTTACAAAATGCTAAGTGGTTTTCTGCGAATTGTTCCGCATGTTCGATAGGACTGTAGCAATAGTACAGTAATGTTTGATATTGTGCCATATATTCATTGATACCGCTGCAAACGGCGTTTAATGTTAAAAAGTTTATGCAAATATACGGAAAACTAAAAACTAAAAATTGATAAGGATCACTTTTTGATTAATGGGGTCAATAAATATTCTAAACCATTTAATTTTATTTCATATAAAGTTTCCAAAAGCATTCCAATTTTTCCTGGAGGAAAGCCTTTACTTTTAAACCAAACCAAATAAGGTTCTGGTAAACGACAAAGAAGATATCCTTGGTATTTTCCAAAAGGCATTTTAGTATTTGCAAGTTCTACTAAGATGTTTGGATTCATTGCGTTAGTCTCTGGTTTTTCCATGTTGAAGTCTGTGTAGGAGTAATCGAAATGCAATAATTCCGTGGTTTATAAAGTTTGGAATAGTTCCGTAGTATTTTGAAAATATCTGATATCGTTCTTTTAAACTTTGTCGATGGCGTTGTTGAGACATTCCGCCTACTAAATATTTTGCAACATAATCTTTTACATTGATGATGTTTTTAGATTTTTTTGCTGCACGAATTACCCAATCGATATCTGCACTTAATTTATAATCCAAATTATAAGGTTCTACCAGGCTGCGCTTGATATAAATGGCTTGGTGGCAGATATTCATGCCATATTTAAAGGATTTCCAAGTAAAGGTGTCTGGTGTTTGATGTCTTCGATCGCCTAATACCTGTCTATCTTCGTTAATTAATTTGGTTTCTCCATAATAGATGTCAGCATATTGGCAATTGTTGAAGATCTTTTCAATGGTAAGCTCATCGAATAACTCATCTCCGGAATTTAAAAATAATACATAATCCCCTGTGGCCATTCGGAGCCCTTTATTCATGGCGTCATATATTCCATTGTCCTTTTCGGATCGTAAATGTGTGATCTTCGCTTTATATTCTTCTATTGCTTCTAAGGTGCCATCGGTAGATAAACCATCAATAATGATGTACTCAATATGCGGATAGGACTGTTTTGCTACTGACTCAAGCGTATAGCGTATGTCCCTTACATTATTGTAAACGACGGTAATGATAGAAATGGTAGGATCAGCCATTGAAATCGATGTGTAATAGTAGAATTTGGATCAAAAATAGGAAAATCTTGTTAATAGGTTGATATAGATTGCATGGTTTAAATTGATAGGTGTGATTTTGAATAGGGTATTTTTGAAAGTCTATTCATCATTTTTTACTCATTGATAGGTCCTAAATAGATTGTAAATAAAGATTTTTAATATGAGTTCTGTTTTCACATTAAAGAGTGTCACTTTTCATTCTGATAGCCAATAAATAATGGAATCAATCATATACGCGCCCATAATCTAATTATTCAAAAAACGAATGTATGTTGGAGACAACCGAAGATGGAATGGGAACTTATGGGATTGTAGGAAAAGTGCTTTTGAACATGTTTCTATTCATTCAAGACAGATTCTCATTAAGATATACTAGGCATAGATTAAGATTCCTTATCTTTATTCTAAATCTCAACGAAGAATATCTCCTTACCTATAAATCATTGACTTGTGATGCGATGCAATCCAAATATTACAGGATGATTCAAAATCAATATAAAAAATTAAAATTAATTGAATAATATTCATGAATATCTTAACTTGAGGGCATGAAAGATTAAACTTTCTATTTAAACAATTTAAACTTTACCCTCATTATTCATGTCATCCATTAAGAAGACAATACTTAAGTATTTCCCGATAGATAAGTTTTTTCGTGCCCAATCATTTTCCCAAGAAGGGGAGGATATGGTCATCCGCAGCTTCTATGAAAACAGAAAAAATTATAAAGGATTTTATGTAGATGTGGGAGCGCATCATCCGTATCGATTTTCAAATACGATGTATTTCTATAAAAAAGGATGGCGAGGAATCAACATCGAACCATCTCCCGAATCCATGAAATGGTTTAAATTTTTTAGATCAAGAGATATCAATTTAAATATTGGGATTAGTGAAAGTCCGCAGGAGCTAACCTATTATTGTTTTAATGAGCCTGCGTTAAACGGGTTCTCCCAAGAGATCTCCGAACAAAGAGATGGATTATATGCGAAATATAAATTATTGAAAACAATACCCGTCCCTACGCTGCCGTTAATTGAGGTTTTGGAAAAGCATGTTCCAAAAGGAAAGAAAATAGACTTTCTATCGATTGATGCAGAAGGATTTGATTTTATTGTTTTGAAATCTAATGATTGGGAAAGATACAGTCCTACATTTGTATTAGTGGAGGAGGCACTAGGTATATTTGAACTTGAGCAATCGGAGATTTATCAATATATGCTGCATAAAAACTATGAATTGATTGCAAAAACGAAGCGAACCTTATTTTTTAAAAACAAAGGGGAAAACTAGTTTTCCCCTTTGTTTTTTCTATAGGATGCTAATTTCTTCTCGATAAATCGCGCTAATCGTGCAAAGAAATTTCCTTTTCTATTTTTATAAAAATGTTTTATGGCTTGATATGCCATAGGATCTTCTTGGATAAGTTTTGGAAACCGCATTACAGGTTTTGCTGCTAACTCTACTTTATACACCTGATCAGCATCAGAATGTGTCCCAGAACCGTCAGTTCCTATGTTTTGAATAAATGATCGTCTAGGATATAATACTAAACCATCCTGATTAAATACGCTTAAGTACCAACGAATAGCCCACGAATTGATTTTTCCCGCTTTAAATTGATTGACCTGTTTCCAAAAGTTTTCCGAATGGTCTATGCTAAATCGCTTGATATCTTTTCTTTTAAAGTCTTTTGTTAAGGCTTCGATGTCTGGATTGAAATGTTTCCATGCCCTTGCCCATGTCGCCCAGCCCCAACTATTGGCCACCCGAAAGAAAAAGGATTGTTGAAGACTTTTTGGCTTTTCAACAGGATACATATACCCACTTATTTCCATTACTTTCTCTTCATGCTCAAAATGATTCAACCCATCATTGAAATATTGTAGGGCGAAAGGAGAGGTTTCTAAATCATCTTCTAACACGATGATTCGGCCATGTTTTTCAAGAACTTGACTAACACCTTCGATGATACTGGTTGCTAAACCTTTATTTTGTGCTCTTTCAATGATATAGATATGCTTAAATTTCCAGGGCTCCCGAATAATAGACCTTACTTGATTCACCATCTCAATATCATTCGCGTTTTTAGCTGCGTCTGAAAATATGTAAATATCCGATTCTTCCGCAAGCAAATTGTTTTCCAAGGCTTGCAACGTTTTTCTAGTGTGATGTGGTCTATTATAAACAAATAAAGCAATAGGTGCTAGCATGCTGTCTGAAATGATTCAATCCAAAATCAAATATATGTAGATAATATGGATTTGCTTAGGATATTGTCATTTTATATGGCTTTTGTAGTAAAAAATGGAAATATGCAATTATCTCAAAATTCCATCCTTGAGGTTTAAAGATTTTATTAGTCGGAATCGGAATCTTTCCTAAATTTGTGGATTAAATAACTGCATGAGCGAAAACACAAAGCATATTACCATCAAAGGTCTTTATTGGAATGCAATAGATAGGTTTGGTAGTCAGGCTGTGACAATGATCATTGGGGTTGTTCTCGCAAATTTATTGGATCCTGAAAATTATACAGTAATTGCTGCTATTAATATTTTTACGGTTATCGCCACCTCATTTGTAGACTCGGGTTTAGCAACCTCTTTAGTTCGAAGTAAAGAGGTGGGTGAGAGGGATTACAGTACCATTTTTACGTTTAATATCCTCGTAAGTATCTCTTTATATAGTCTTCTTTTTTTTCTTGCTCCTTGGATAGAAAAATTTCAAGGTATTGATAATCTGAGTACCTATGCTCGTGTGCTATTTTTACAATTAATCATCCATTCATTTGGTATTGTGCAGTATGTCAAAGTATTGAAGAGATTCGATTTTAATATCGTTGCTAAGGCCAATGTAATATCCATCCTCTGCTCTGGTATTTTTGTCTGTATCCTTGCCTATTATGGATATGGAATATGGGCTTTAGTATTGCAGATGCCCATATATTCCAGTATCAGAACATTATTATTTTGGTGTTGGGGAGATTGGAAATTCCATATATCATTTGATTTTTCCATCATTAAAAAGCACCTTTCCTTTTCTTTTATGTTTATGATGGCCAATATGTTGGGTAAACTGATGTCTCCCTTATATACCTTCATGATGAATAAAGTCGTGTCTCCTAATGAAAGTGGACAGTATTATAATGGAAATAGATGGGGAGAAACACCCAATATGTTGATTTCATCCATTATTCAAGGTACCACGCTTTCGACATTAGCCCCCATACAAGACGATCAGCCAAGGTTTTTAAATGCCTGTAGGAAAACGATGTCTTCCTTAGCTTTTGCCCTTTTTCCTGTAAGTTTCCTGGCTATTTGTGTGGCGGATCCTGCGTTCAAAACGTTCTTGGGGAAGGAATGGATCCCTTCCATCCCGATGTTTCAATGGCTCTGTTTTTCAGGTATTTTTATTGCCTTGACCGATATGAATGTAAATTTTATTACAATAAAAGGGAAATCCAAGTTTGGTTTAAGGTTAGAGCTTGTTAAACTATTTTTAGCCGTTTTAGTTTTTTATTTCACGTATCCTTATGGGGTCTTTGGCATCATATATGGACAAATTGCTGTTCGAATCACCTGTTACCTTATTGCCTGTAGGATGAGTAAACCGGTGTATGGTTATCAAATTCTAGCGCAACTTAAAGATCTATTTCCGTCCCTACTCATTAGTCTAATTGCAGGTGTTTTGGCTTACCTTCCCCTGTATTATCAATTTGTGTCTAATAAACTATTGCTTATAGCAATTCAAACAATCATATTTGCTATTATCTATTTATCGATAAACCATTTAATAAAAAATGCGATATGGTTGGAAATACTTTCTTTATTGAACAAAAAGTTTGCAAATAAAAATTAATGGAAGTGATTAAAGGTCATTGGGTAGCTTATCAAACTGTTTTCTATCATGAAAAAACGGGTAAATATAGTACGGATATTCATGAGGTGATTGATTTTGCCAATTTAGAAATAGACATGGACGGTTTGTCCGCTTACTTAGATTTTGGTTATGCGGTATTCGGTAGAACTCCTGTTAAAGATGTGAAGTTTTTACTCCCTAACCAAAGTTTGCAATTGGTAGCTGGTAAACTAAAGATACAAGAGCATTCGGATCAAACCATTTCCTTGTTGGGAAAACAAACCCATGAAGAGGAGGTCCTACATAAAATTCAACAGTCGGTCAATCAATGGGCATCTAGCTTTTCAGAGCCAATTTTAATACCAACGAGTGGAGGTTTTGACTCCCGATTGATGAATATATTGATTAAGGATAAAGACAGAATTCATGCCTATACTTATGGCACTTCGCTGAATCAAGGAGAATCTAGAGAATCTGTTTATGCGAACCTTTTGTCACAACGACTCGGAACTCAATGGTCAAGAATACCCTTGGGTCAATTTAACCAATATATGGGTGATTGGTATGATCAATTTGGTCCCAGTGTTGGCGCATCGGGTACCTATCATATTGAATTTTACAAGAAAATCCAAGAAAGGGAAGCTGGTCAGAAATTACACTTATTAAGTGGAATCATTGGCGATGCTTGGGCAGGAGCGGTTAAAGTTCCATTAATTTCTTCCTCTCAAGAATATAGAACATTAGGGTATACCCATGGCATGAGTGCCGATGCGAGTCGAGCCACAGGTCGGGATTATACCCACTTAGCAGAGCCTATTTTTGATCAACAAAAAGAAAATTTAAAAGATCCAGATTTTAGAATCATCACGGCTATGCGCACCAAAATGATGCTTCTACAATACTTAATTACTGTGCCTTCTGCCTTAGGATTCCCGGGGTATTCCCCATTTATACAAGAAGATTTAGCCTTAGCTATGCTGAATTTACCTGTAGATCGAAAAGCTGATCGTATATGGCAACGTGATTTTTTTAGGAAACAAGGAATACTCTTTGAAGAGGAAAAGCATCAATATACTTATCAGAATTCTTTGAATTATTACGCTTTATTGCATGAAGAATTAAAGCCGCTTGATGTCACACTATTAAAAGAAGCTATTCAACCAGCATATCTGGAATGGATTAATCAGAAGATATCAAATATTGGAACCAAGGAACGAATATTTCAAACATTGATGCATACCCCCAAGGTTAAAGGCGTTCTTAAACTATTGGGCGCTAAAAATGAACTAATCGATGCCTATTTTGCTTATATTACCATAAAGCCTATTGAATCATTATTAAAGCAGCGAAATGTCTACCAAAAACAAGCATAAATTCATTTTTGTAGGAGATGCGGTCTTATCAAGTAAACCCGTATTATCCGCAGAACTAAAATCCTTGTTCGATTCAGCAGATGTCTTATCTTGCAATTTTGAAGCCCCCTTAACTGGATATGGTTCGCCTATTCAAAAAACAGGTCCATTGGTTTCTCAATCTGTAGATGCTCCTCGTCTATTATTGGACATGGGCTTTAACCTATTTAGTTTAGCGAACAATCATATTTACGATTATGGCGATTTAGGTCTCCAAAATACTATAGCTGCATTTCCAAAAGAGATGATTATAGGTGTAGGTGGAGAAGACCTAGCTTATGCAGCGCAAATACGGGTGTTGGACGACATCAGCTATGGATTTATGGCATTTGGTGAAAATGGTTATGGTGCTTTAAATGGTGATAGAGATTTTGGACATGCATGGGTTAATGCCGAGCAGACGGAACAAGCCATTTCCTATTGGAAATCGAAAGTGGATGTCTTAATTATCCAAGTACATGCCGGTGTGGAATTATTAGATGTTCCTATTCCAGAATGGAGAAGCCGTTATCGGGCCTTGTTGCATGCTGGGGCAGATGTTATTGTCGGTCATCATCCTCATGTTGTTCAAGCGGTGGAAACTTATGAGGGTAAATTGATTTGCTATAGCTTGGGTAACTTTTATTTCGATTATCCTTCCAACCATCCTCAATGGAATACCGGAGGTCTTTTAACCTTGGAATTTGATCATAAAAACTTAGTGCATCATCAAGTTCAATTGTTAAACAAAAAAGCTGAACAAGTAAGCTTGATGGAACGTGAACAATCGGATGTTGAACTTCATCGATTACAAGAAAAATTGATGTCTGCGGATTATACAGAATATGTCAACCAATTTGCGATTAAAGAATGGGAATTACACCATGCCGCTTATTATGCAAAACCCTTTAATGGCCTAGCAAGATATCAATTCAAATCGCTATTAAAACAGGTAAAGCGTACCGTTTTCAATCGAAAGATAGACTACAACATGCTTTGGCACAATCTATTTATTGAAAGCAATAAATGGCTCGTAGAGCGAGCCATTCGATTAAAAATAAAAAAATAAGATCTTTCTGCGTTATATTACCGTAATATACTGACTAAACTCTTTCAAATTTTTATGTTGAGGGTCTAAATCTGTAATTAAATAGTTGATATCTTTTAGTGGGCAAACCCGCATTTTTTGATTTGAATTTAATTTTTCCACGATACTCAAAATCCCCAACTTCTTAGCGCATTTTATCATGGCTTTCTTGATTTGAACTACCTCCCAATCTGAATCAGTAATGCCTTCCTCTACGGAAATACTATTCGTTCCTAACAAGCATAAGTCTACTTTTAACTCGGAAAGTTCATTGATGACTTGTGAACCAGTAACCACATTGGTGTTTCTAGACAATTTCCCGCCCAATAATATCACTTCTAAATTTTCCTTCTCTGCTAATTCTAAAGCAACTAAAGGACTTATGGTGAAAAAAGTACATTGAATGTCTTTTGGAACTAATCTAGCCAATTCGATCATGCTCGTTCCACCACCAACTAAAATAGTCATTCCACTTTGTATCAAAGTGATCGCCTTAGAAGCAATTTCTTTTTTGGCTTCTTTAGCATATACATTTCCTTCTTGAAATGGATATTGAAAAGATTTGGATAGGGCACCACCATATACTTTTAATACTTGGCCACTTTCTGCTAAATCATTGAGATCTCGTCGGATGGTATCTTCAGATACATTAAGTTGTACACTTAAATCGGAAGATAATACTTTATTGTGAATATTAATTTGATGTATGATATAGGCTTGCCTCTCTTCTTTTAACATAACTTATGTTTTATTTGGATTATAAAAATATAAAAAATACAATTGATTTTACAATTGTTCATCTGTACCCATCTCACCTTCGTTTTTGGGATTTGTTTTTATGCTATTTTTAATTTTAGGTTTAAAGCCTAAAGGTTTAGCATTGGTTTCATTGGCAGATGTTTCTTTAGATTGATGAGCTGAATGCTGATCAATTGAGGTAGATGTTATGGAAGGGATTTCTGTAGCAGAATGATCTTCTTCACGCATAACAGGGATTTTGTTAATGTCTTCTATTTTTTGTGGGAGCTGACTGGCTTTAAACCTGGGCTTAAATCCTGCCGGTTTATTGGCAGCACCAGGTTCTTCCGTAGATACATGAGGTTCTACCGAAGGATTATCGCTTGTTTCTTCTGTTTTTTGTGGGAGCTGACTGGCTTTAAACCTGGGCTTAAATCCTGCCGGTTTATTGGCAGCACCAGGGGCTTCCGTAGATACTTGAGGTTCTACCGAAGGATTATCGCTTGTTTCTTCTGTTTTTTGTGGCACCTGACTGGCTTTAAACCTGGGCTTAAATCCTGCCGGTTTATTGGCAGCAACAGGATCTTCCGTAGTTACTTGAGGTTCTACCGAAGGATTATCGCTTGTTTCTTCTATTTTTTGTGGGAGCTGACTGGCTTTAAACCTGGGCTTAAATCCTGCCGGTTTATTGGCAGCAACAGGATCTTCCGTAGGTACTTGAGGTTCTACCGAAGGATTATCGCTTGTTTCTTCTATTTTTTGTGGTACCTGACTGGCTTTAAACCTGGGCTTAAACCCTGCCGGTTTATTGGCAGCAACAGGATCTTCCGTAGATACTTGAGGTTCTACCGAAGGATTATCGCTTGTTTCTTCTGTTTTTTGTGGGACCTGGCTAGCTTTAAATCTTGGCTTAAAACCGGATACTGCTGCGGTAGATTCCTTGGTGTTTGTAGAAACGTTAGAAGCATGATCTGCAGATGGAACAATTGCTTCATTTGATTCTTCAGGAATTACTGGAGAACTGCTAGTTGACGCTGCTCTAAATTTCGGTTTAAACCCTGTTGGTTTAGCGGCTGTAGTTTGGTTTTCAATGTTTTGAGCTGTATTTATCGTCGGAGATTTACTTTCAAGAGTAACAGGCTCATCCGCTAATAGGTATTGTTTCCGAAGCTTATTAAACCAAAACTTCTTGCTATGATCAAAACTTTTTTCTCCCATTTGACCATAATCCCGAGCGAATTCAAGGTATAGTTCTGGCTGTTCTTTTTCTATAGCCTTAAGGTTTATTTTCTTTTTAGAAAAAAATTCAACAATCGTTAGCATATACAAATGTAATTAATCAGGCATTAAAAAAGGAGGATTATATCATAACCCTCCTTTTTTTAATCTTTTTTTAATACTTGGATTAATCCATATTGTGGTAAACCGCCTGGACATCATCATCTTCTTCTATTTTATCAATTAGTTTTAAGACGTCTGCGGCCTGTTCTTCAGTCAGCGTACTGTGAGATAATGAAATTCGCTCCAATTTTGCCGAAGAAACTTCTATCCCTTTTTCTTCCAGTAGTCTTTGCATATTTCCGAAGTCTTCAAAAGAAGTTTGTACCACTACGATATCATTTCCTTCTTCATCAGCCTCGACATATAATTCATCTAAACCGCCATCAATTAGTTCTAATTCTAATTCCTCTACATCCAAATCTTCTGTCGCTGGGAATCGGAAAATTGATTTACGCTGAAATATAAAATCTAAGGATCCAGTTTTACCTAATGAGCCTCCTGATTTTGTGAAGTAACTACGGATATTCCCTACTGTTCTATTGGTGTTGTCTGTAGCTGTTTCAATCAGTACAGGTACACCATGAGGACCATATCCTTCGTATACATATTCTTCATATCCTTTCGCATCTTTTTCAGAAGCTCTTTTAATTGCTGCTTCTACACGGTCTTTGGGCATATTTACGGCCTTGGCATTCTGCATAGCTGTACGCAAACGAGAATTATTATCTGGATGCGGTCCAGCCTCTTTAACAGCCATGGCAATCTCCTTGCCTAAACGTGTAAATTGTACGGCCATTTTGGCCCAGCGTTTAAATTTCCTTTCTTTTCTAAATTCGAAAGCTCTTCCCATTTTATTGTAATTTAATTTTTAGGTTGTCTAACATGTCTTTTGTCATTTCTGTCAGATCATAGGTAGGTTTCCAGCCCCAATCTTCGCGAGCTTGCGTGTCATCAATGCTTTTTGGCCATGAATCTGCAATTGCTTGTCTAGGATCGTTATCTGCATATGATACCTCAAAATTAGGTAGAATTTTTTTAATTTCTTCAGCAATTTGTTTTGGCGTAAAACTTATTCCTGCTAAATTATAACTTGAACGTATCGTTAAATTATCTTCAGGCGCATCCATCAATTCAATAGTTCCGCGCACCGCGTCGTCCATATACAGCATTGGTAATTCTGTTCCTTCTGCTAAAAATGAAGTGTATTTGCCTGAACGAATGGCCTCAAAGAAGATGTGTATAGCATAATCTGTGGTGCCTCCTCCTGGTTCTGTACGCCAAGAAATGATGCCTGGATAGCGAATGCTACGGATATCCAAACCGTATTTGTTATGATAATATTCACAAAGTCTTTCTCCAGCTAATTTACTGATCCCATAAATACTGTTTGGATCCATGATACAATATTGGGAGGTATTTACTTTCGGAGAGTGTGGTCCGAAAACCGCAATGGAACTTGGCCAAAATATTTTTTTAATTCCTAATTCAACCGCTAAATCCAACACATTCAATAAGCCATTCATGTTCAAATCCCAAGCTTTTTGAGGATATTGTTCGCCAGTAGCGGAAAGCATGGCTGCCAATAAATAGATTTGTGTTGGTTTGTATTTAATAAGAAGGGCCTTGATGCTCTCTTTATCTAATACGTTCAGGGTTTCAAATAATTCTCCTTCAGCTAATTCTTTTGGCGCTCTGATGTCGGAGGTAATGACCGCAGGAGTACCAAATTTTAATCGTAGCGCTGCAGCTAATTCTGAGCCAATTTGCCCATTAGCGCCGATCATTAAAATGCATTCTTTCATTCTTGTAATGATAGTATCTTTAATTCTGGTTCAATTCAATTCAAATGTTCCAGCGAAATTACCAATAAATGCTCGAAAATATTGTTTTATATGTATTTTACGCAATCGTATGTTAGCTATTATCGCGCTTACAATATATTATTTTCCGATAATTTCTGCCTTCCTTGCAAAGTTATTAATATGTTCTAGGAATTTTTTAGTCTTAATAATAAAATTCTTCAAAAAAATAAAAAGCGTTTTCTGTATGCAGAAAACGCTAAAAAATAACATTAAAGATTATCCTTTTAAAGGTCAACCTAGTTTAAATTCATTATGGTTTATGCTTTCGGAGATGTGCCAAACCCTCAAAAAGCATGGCAGCACTTGCTTGGCAAGTTAATGTGCTGCTGGCAGAAGGCTTTTCAGTCCATGAAGGACTAAATAGCAGTAAACTATGATCAGTTCCTAGAGTTAAAGCTGTTTTTGCATTATGTAGAAAAAAGTTCTCAAACTTACTTCTAAAAGCATCACTAATCTCATCGACTAATAAGTATTGCACGAAGTATCGGATGAAAATGCCTTTAAACATGGCACCATCCCCAATACCCTCATGCCTTAATACATTATTACTGGCATCTATGCATTTCGTTATGGTATAATTCACAATTTTTTGGGCATCATTTAAATAAATAGGATCCTTGCTAATGTTGTATAATTCTACAGCAGTACCCAAAAAGGTGCCTTGATTATAGGTTAAGGAAAAACGAGCGATGACATCCGTTTGTCCATTGAAATGATCATATACTGCGCCGGTTGAACGGTCAAAAAGAACCTCTTTTTCCCATTCATAAATCTTGATTGCCCAATCAAGATACGTTTGATTTTTAGTTACCTTATACAATCTTGCTGCTAAAATACTCGCGGGTCCGTTGGAACAGGCATTTTTCGAATACAAGAGGTCTTTTTTCCAAGCAATTCCCCCTCCAGCAAACTCGGTATTCCAACCCTTGATAATGTCTTCCCATAATAGGATTGTGGCATCTAAATATTTTTGATCTTTTGTGATTTCATGTAATCGAAGAAACGTTAAGGCATTCCATTGCATGTCGTCGTAGTAGTTATTGTAATAGCTGCCGCCATTTTTCAACTTAATGCCTTCAAACCAACGATCGAAGTAAGGCCTATATTTTTCATCATTTGTTCGTAAATAATCATCGATTACAACATCCATGGCATGTGCATTTGGCCAATATTGAAATCCTAAATCAGTTTCATCACTTCCATAATTAAAATATCCATCCTTATTCCAGAATGCATCTATTAATTTCTGCGAGGTTTTATCTGCAGTTTCTTCCCAAGAAACGGAACTTTCATCGGTAAATTGGTATTCGTCTTCTATTTTACCACAACTTCCTAGAACCAGGATAAAAGAGAAGATGAGCATCGTCGTATTTATCTTCATAGCCTATTCTATTTTACAGTTACTTGATGTGTATACTCTTTATCTCCTTGTAAGATAACACGGATCTCTGTTGATTTTCCATCTACCTCTAACGCAAATTTCCACTTATCATTCCATCGATCCACGGGTACCATCTTTATATGGTAATAAGATTCAGGACTCGATGCGTTTGGACGGCTATCAGTAGGGTTTTTTGTGCCCAATTGTGCAACTTCATCCTGGCCATTTGAGGAGATTGAAAGTTGAAATTTGTATCGTTCATCTTTACCCCAACTTTCTTGTTTAAAGTTGATGACTTGTGTTGCAGACCAAATCCCTTTTCCTGCATATGGTAAATCAAATAGCACCTTGCCTTCAGGTGAAAACCAAAGTCCCACGGATTTTATTTCTGTGTATTTTATGTTGGCCACATTAAAGTCTATTTCTATTCGATATACGCCAGTTTTCGCTACTTTCATATCGGGCATATTATCCGATTCCTTTAACTTCACCTGATCTTCGCTGTAAAATGACCTTGCATTTTCTTCCTTTTTGTCAATGAATTTATAGCTTTTGCCAGCTTCTAATTTTGTGTAAATTTCATATTCTCCATTTGCCACAGATTTAAAAGGTAAGGCAAGATTAACCGAATTTCCTGTTTCAGAACCTTCACCAGTAATAAATAGTTCACTCGGAATCTCTGAAAACCCTTGGAGACTGGTGATTTTTAATTTTCTTACAACAGCCGATGTTTTACGTATTATTCCTCTTGAGGATATCACTGTCCATTGGATATCTCCTGTTTCTCCCGGATTTATTCCAGCTAAAGAAGCAACCGTGTTTAATATTTTATGGGAAACGTAAGCGTTGCTGGCAAAGCCTTTATTGGTAGATATTACTTTATATAATGGTTTCGAAAAATCACCTCCAATTTTATCAAAAGCAATTTCATATTGGGCAGCTCCGCCATCTTCGGTTAAGGCCGCTTCCCATTCAAAAAATAAACTTGCTGAACTTGAGCTCAGTAGTTTTACGCTTTTATTGTCAATAGGTTCAAATACATTATTTACCGTTGTTATTTGAACATCGGTAAAATTCATGTTATCTGTTTTACAGGAATTTAGGCTAATGCATAGTAATGCAAATAGTATCAAGTTTAATAATGATTTCATGATCAAGTTTATTTAGCTATTAATTAGAGTGACCTGGATTATTGGGTAATAAGTTTTTATTTAAATCAAGTTGGGATTGAGGAACCGACCAAAGATAATCTCTGTTTTCATCGAATCGACGGTTGTCTAAACGAATATAATCCCTGTTTCCATTACTGAATTTTGCGCCATATACTGGCCCATCTAAATATGTTTTTCCAGCTTTCCATCGAATGATATCATAATATCGGAGACCTTCCAAGGCAAGTTCAGATCTTCTTTCATTTCGAATGATGTTGCTTAGTTGTTCTTTTGTTGCTCCAGATGGATAGGATAAAGCATCTGAGGAGGTGAAGCCTGCTCTTTCTCGAATTTTACGAATAGTATCATCCCATATTGAGGCATTAAATTTCCCTAATTCTTGCATTGCTTCTGCATACATTAATAAAATGTCCGCGTAACGGAACATGAAAATATTTAAACTAGATTCAAAAGTTACGCTGGCAGATCGGTCATAATATTTTTTCACATAGTAACCGGTCGATGAAGAGTTCGCACTCGGTCCGGAATAATTATCTAATCTTTCTTGCGCATTATTCCCCGTACCTGGTTTTATGTAAATCGTTTGGATATTTCCATTGAACGCTGTCCATTTGGCACCATGAAATACGACGGTAGCTGCTAATCTGGGGTCTCTATCTTTGTAAGGATCATCTGCTGAATAATGTGCATCCTCTGCAATAGTTTTTCCGTTGATGGTTAAATAATTGTCTACCAAACTTTGTAATGGGGCATAGGCATTTAAATTTGCACCTGCCGATAATGGAGCAGCTCCATATAATTTATTCCAAGTTTTTAAGGATGGCACATAAGAATAATCCAGTATCACTTCTTGGTTATTTTCATTTTCCCTCTGGAATAAGCCTTCATAATTGGGGAATAGGGAATAATTGCCATAAATAGCTTGATTATTTATTAAGCTGTCGCAATAATTGGCGGTTTTTTGCCAATTTCCTTCATATAAATTGGCTCTAGCCTGAAAAGCCAGGACAGCACCCTTGGTTATTCGTCCGTTTTCAAGTTTCGACAATTGATTTTTTGAAGGCAAGATGGAGCTTATAGCCGATAGTTCATCATGGATAAATTGGAGGACAACCGTTTTATTTGTTCTTTTTATGCTGTTAGTTTCCGACAGTAAAATATCCGAGCTGAAGAAGGGGACATCACCGTAAAAATTTATAAGTCGGAAATAGAGGTATGCTCTGATAAAACGGATCTCTGCAATTCTCCTGTTTTTCAATTGCCTGTCTATATTTGGAACTCTGTCTATGTTTGCCAGGAAAACATGGCATGTTTTTATTCCAGCATAGATATCGCCCCATTCGGAGGAAAATAAACCTAATGATGGATCTACAAGTCCATTTCTTATCGATCGTTGATTGGTGTTTGATCTACCTTCGAATATGTTGTCGCTTAACGCTTCGTCATTCCACATTTTATCTGCCGAGTACATTTGATTGTAAGCCATATTCACAACCAATTCGGCATTGGCCGAACTTTGCCAAAATGTAGCATCCGTAAAGTTGTCGGTAGGGATGGGATCCATTGAATTGCAGGAAATTGCAAAACACGTGATGATGCTATACATCAATTTTATAGAGGTTTTAAGTTTCATCAGGTCTTATTTAAAATTTTACATTTAAACCAAATCCATAATATTTTAAGGTTGGGTAATTTCTAGCGCTGTTAGCCCTTCCATTCATATTTCCATCAAACTCTGATGATTCAGGATCTATCCAAGAGTTAAGGCTTAAGGTTAATAAGTTTTGTGCGTTTACAAAAAAGCGAACCTGCTCCAGTTGTAGTTTTTTGCTTATTTCATTCGGTATGGTATATCCAATTTGAATGTTTTTCAATCGGGCATATTGTCCACTGAATTTGTACAAATCGGATTCCATTTGGTAATTGTTTTTTGTAGAAGCTGAACCAGCAGCGGTTAGTCTAGGGTATTTGGCATCCGTATTTGTTGGGGTCCAAAAATCCAATTGATGCTGATAAATCGCATACGAATAATTGGAATGAAATGGCTCTACGAGTTCGCCTCTGATCATCATATCTCTTTTGCCTACCCCTTGCCATAACATACTAAAATCGAAGTTTCTGAAATTTACCTGATAATTTAAACCGTAGATAAATCTTGGAAACCCATGTCCTAAGACAAATCGATCTCTTGAATCTATTATTCCATCATGATTGCGATCGACGTATCGTACATCTCCTGGTGATAAATCGGAAGGACTTATCCCTACAGGTAATGCGGCCGTTTCGATTTCTTGAATATTTTGAAACAGTCCTTGTTTATTATATCCAAAATAAGTTTTGATAGGTAAACCTTCTCGCGTTAAATTGATGACATTGTCCGCATTGGAAATCTGGATTTTATCTTCAAAATAAGTTACTACGTTATGGTTATCGCCTAGGTTGGCGGAGATGTTATGTTGAAAATTGCCTGTTTTTAATCGATATGTAACATTAAATTCCCAACCCTCATTTTTCATTCGTCCTATATTCATTTTAGACAATACGGTACCGAAGACGGAAGGTATTTCTGGAGTGATCAATATATCGGAGGTGTTTTTTATGAAGTAATCGATATTGGCTGTCAATTGATTATTTAAAAAAGACAGATCCAATCCTAAATTGAAATTTTTAGTTTTTTCCCATCGTAAATCATTATTGCCATAGGTAAAGCCTGCGCCGGCAACAGCCTGATTGTCGAATCCATATACGTTATTATAACTGGAATAAATGGTTAGGAATTGATAGGGGTCAATATCTTGATTGCCTAATACCCCATAAGAGGAGCGAAATTTAATATCTCCAATCGAGGCCTTATAGTTTTGCAAAAATGCTTCCTCGGTAATTCTCCATCCTGCAGAAATCGATGGAAAAAATCCCCAGCGATGTTCTTTAGCAAATCGGGAAGATCCATCATATCGAAAGGTGCCTTCCAAGTAATACCGGTTATTCCATTCGTAATTAAGCCTTCCAATGATAGAGCTAATGCTGGTTTCTCTTGTTCCTTGCGGAGACACTTTACTAGCAGGGTCTATTTCCGTTCCTGTTGTGGGGGTTCCTAAAATAGGATCCGTAAATTTTAGCTTGATCTCATTGATTTGACTGGTCGAGGACTCATTGGTAAGACCTACAAAGGCCTTGAAGTCATGTTTATGGATCTTTTTGACATAATCTATTAAAAATTGATAATTCAGGATGGAGGATTTTAAATTAAAATCTTCTGTATTCCGATTGGAGTTCATAAATACACTTGGTTTTTCCGCATCTGGATGAGGGTAAAGCGGAACTTCGATACGTCGGATGAAGCGATGGTTTGCATTGATGTCTGCTCCAAAAACCCCTTTTATTTTTAAACCTTCAAAAAGCTTGACTTCCAAAGCGAGATTGGCGTTGAAATAATCATTGCCATTTTTGATATAACCCCCATTATTTAATTCTCCAAGGGGATTTTGGTCTGTCAGCGCATTATTGACTAGGTATTTACCATCCGCACTTTGCATCTTGTAATAATAGTAAGGTGGTAACCTGGAGGAATTAATTATCGCATTGGTAGCAGTCGTATTTAATCCATTATTTCTGGAATAGGATAGGATAGAATTTAATGTAAAAATACCATAGCTAGCCTTTAGGTTTGAGCGAAGATTATAGCGTTGAATCCCATAATTTTTGTTTCCAACAAAGTTGCTGTTTTGATCCATAAATCCCCCCGATAAAAAATAACTGTTGTTTTCTCCGCCACCTGTAAAAGAAAAATTGTGGTTCTGTTGTAAGGCGGGTTGTAGGATTTGTTTGAAGTTCCATTCTTCTTCATCTCGATGATGGTATAAGTCTTGAATTTCATCTGGTGTAAATTCATTATCACTACCTACATTCGTTAAGGCAAGGTTTTTTAAAGTTGCATTTTGGTATCCTTTTACTGGAGAGAACAGGATTTTAGGCTCTTGGATTCCGGTGATACTTGACAGATTGATCTGAGGTTTTTGATTATTCTTCCCTGATTTGGTCGTTATCAAGATGACGCCATTGGCAGATCTTGAGCCGTAAATAGCGGCTGATCCTGCATCCTTTAAAATTGATACATTTTCAACATCAGATGGATTTAAATTGTTTAATGTACCTTGATCACTGACTAAACCATCTATAACGACTAGGGGGCTATTACTGTTTAAAGTAGATACTCCCCGAATATTTATATTCATTCGATTATTGTTGGGATCCATACTCAACTGTTGGATACCTAAACTTGGGGATAGTCCTTGTAAGGCTTGGCTAAGATTGCTAACCGGTCTATGCGCTATTGCACTTTTACTGATTTGATCTACTGCCGCGATGACACTTTTTCTACTGGTTGTTCCATATCCTATAACAATGACTTCCTCCATAACCTCACTTGATTCCTTTAAAGTAATTTGGATTTCAAATTGGTCTACAACAATGCTTGCTGTTTGGTACCCCAAAAAGCTGATTTTTAGGCTGTCTCCAATTTTACCTGAAATACTGAAGTGCCCCGCTTGGTCCGAAACCGTAGATTGATTACTGCCATTGATGCTTATGGAAGCTCCTTTAATAGGTCTTCCCGAAGAGTTAAAGACTTTACCAGTTATTTTTTGTTGTTGAAGGGTATTAGCGGATTGAGCAATATTTGCCAACAGCTTGTTTGGCAGCTGCCCAAAGAGTAATAAGCAGACAATGAAGATTAAGTTCGAATTTTTAAACATACTGATTTATAATTTGGTTTAATGGATAGATAAGCCGTTCTAGTTTATTGCTAATACGGTTTAACAAATATAAATGATTTGAATAAAATAATATGCTTAAAAATGAAAATAAATTAATTAAATAAATATTTTAACTTCTTTTGGGCTCTGTTAATTAAATATTTTATTTAATATAATTAAGTTTATGTTGTATTTAAACAATTTGAAATTAAGTAAGTTAAATTTTTACTTAAAATAAATCTCTTCCTTGGGCGCAATACTATGGAATGGTTTTCTTTTAACCCAAGCGCATAAAATGGTGGATCTGAATTTTTCGGGATATTTTTTAATTCTCTAAAAACTACATTAAACAATAATATTTCATGGAAAAAGTTGTTTTGCTGAATAACTTTCATTGGATGACCTGAAACGTTGAATTTAATTTTTGAAGGGATATTCATCATTATTAATTCCCTAAATTATATTCGTAGAAGTCCCTGTAATTTAGTATGTTTGCTCCCCAAGTTCGTACAAAAAATCTAACGTTATTTAAAAATTTAAAGAAAAATTTAAACTATGAAAGTTGCAGTAGTCGGCGCGACAGGCCTTGTTGGATCGGAAATGTTGACCGTTTTAGCGGAACGGAATTTCCCAGTATCAGAGTTAATTCCAGTTGCTTCAGAAAGAAGCAAGGGTAAGGAAATTGACTTCAAGGGAAAGAAATATAAGGTAGTAACGCCATCTGAAGCTATTGCATTAAAACCAGATGTGGCACTTTTTTCTGCTGGAGGAAGTACTTCTACAGAATATGCCCCTTTATTTGCAGAAGCAGGAATCACAGTGATCGATAATTCATCTGCATGGAGAATGGATCCAAGCAAGAAATTGATCGTTCCAGAGGTAAATGGTGATGTATTGAGCGCAGAAGATAAAATTATTGCAAATCCAAATTGTTCAACTATTCAAATGGTTGTGGTGTTGAAACCATTGCATGAAAAATATAAAATCAAACGTGTTGTTGTTTCGACTTACCAGTCTGTAACAGGTACAGGTGTGAAGGCTGTAGATCAATTAATGAATGAGCGCCAAGGGGTAGAAGGTGAAATGGCTTATCCTTATCAAATCGATTTAAACGTTATTCCTCAAATTGATGTATTCCAAGATAATGGCTATACCAAAGAGGAGATGAAAATGATTAAAGAAACCAATAAAATCATGGGTGATGACAGTATTAAAGTAACTGCTACTACTGTTCGTATTCCAGTGATTGGGGGCCATTCAGAATCTGTAAATATTGAATTTGAAAATGAATTTGATTTACAAGATGTAAGAGCTGCTTTGGAAGCGCAAGAAGGTATCATTGTAGTGGATAACCCTTCGAAATTGGAATATCCTATGCCTAAAGATGCACATGGTAAAGATGAAGTTTTTGTAGGTCGTATTCGTCGTGACGAAACTCAAGATAAAACCTTAAATCTTTGGATTGTTGCAGATAACTTAAGAAAAGGTGCTGCAACGAATGCGGTGCAAGTTGCTGAATTATTACATGGCAAAGGATTAATTTAAGAGAAATCACTTATACATATATAAAAGGCTTCTTCGATTTTTCGGAGAGGCTTTTTTTTAGCATTGTACTTTAATCCGTTTATTGGTATATGCCTAATGGTTATACCTCCTGTGATGCCGGTCTTCTCTTACAATTTTATGGAGGTAATTTGACTGATGTATTTCCTAATAAATTGGCACCTTTCTGCAACAGATGAACGTGGAATTTCTATAAGAGAATAATCAAATGATAAATAGGTTTGTCTCATCCACTCATAAGTGTTCTCCGCGTCATACCAATTCTGTTTTCTTTCCTCATCTTGCTCATAAATAGCTTTCCATGGAGGCAGTATAAAGACTTTTTTGTGATAAGCACATTGTTCTACCTGTGCTTTAAATCTTTTGCTTAGGGCTATGTCCTCCATGCGCATATAGCATACGGCATCTAGAACCCCTCGATCAAAGAAGACGGGTTCCTTGCTTACGCTGTGTTTAATTTTATCGAATGACTTTATCGATGCTTCTAACATGAAACTGGCGTATAACTCTTTATTCTTCCAGGGCAATGCTTCCCCACCACAAGCTATTTGTTCTGATATAATTCTTCTCGCATCTTCTTCAACCGATTTATAACCTGCATGTTGAAGAGCATGGATCAGTGTAGTTTTTCCAGTTCCTGGTCCACCTGTTAAAATATAAAAATTGTCTTTTTGCATAACTTTGTTTGTTTTAACTTAAGCATTCCATTGAAGTCCTTAAGAATATTTTCAAAGTCAATAGGTAAGGGAGGAGTATTCCCTAAATAGATTCATAGCTCTATTGATTTAATTTTTTTAATACCGATAGATTTGATTGAATTTGATTGGCGAAATCTTGAATTTTAAAGATAAATTTTAGGGTTATTATGGCTGTGGAGGAAATGCCTAAGTTTATGTTTTTAGCAGGATACTAATTGATTCACAAACTAAGATACGAAATTTTTTTCAGTCAATTAAAGGAAGTCATTTTTATGTAATTAGGAGTAACTATTTATGGTCTAAACGATATGCTAATCAACATGATGCTTTGCGAGTTTAAAGAATGCATGCTTTTTAGAAGTAATACCACTGTGTATATAAACAAAAAAGGATGGTGTAAAACCATCCTTTTTTATCGTATACTGTTTTTGATACTATCTTACAGGAGTAAATTCCCAAGTATCGTCAAAAAATGTACTTCCGTTAGTACCTGTAGTGATATAACCTTTACCATTCAAACCGAATGCAACTGCTTTTTCACGTACAGAACCGAATGCTTCATGTTTATCAGTCCAAGTTTTAGTCGCAGGATCAAATTTCCAAACGGTAGAAACAATACCAGATGAAGAACGTCCACTTACTAAGTAACCAAATTTACCAATAACAAAAGTAGAAGAGTTATAACGACGAGCATCGTATTCGTCTGTTTTTGTATTTTCTAAAGCTGTCCAATCTGTTCCGTTAAACGAGAATAAATCATCAGCCGGTTGACCATTGTTTAGACCACCACCAACATAGGCAATATTATCAATTACAAATGCATAAGCATATGCTTTCTTAAATGGAAATTTGGTGTTTGTTAATTGTTTCCAGATATTGGATTGAGGATCATATTCATAAAAATCACTGAATGATTTATCTGTTGAAGTAGTACCTAATCCTACGTAAGCTTTACCGTTTAAAGTAAATGCGGTAGCTCCAAAACGTGCATCACCTGGGAATTCTTTAATTTTAGACCAAGTATTAGCCGTAGGGTCATAACTGTAAAAGTCATTCAGTTCGCCTTGAGTTCCATCATCTTTCGTACCATAGCCTAAACCAACATATCCTTTACCATCAACTGAAAACCCAACTGCGTTATGTCTTTTAGATCCTGTAAAATCAGCTTTTTTAACCCATGAAGAACCATTAAAGGAATAGTTGTCGTTTAATGAAGCATTTGTTTTAATATAACCGCCCACTACGTATGCGGTATTATTTATAGTGAAAGATGCTGCTCCATTACGATTTTCTCCTTCAAATGCTGTTGTTCTAGTCCATTCTGTAGGACCAGTTTCCGTACTGGTTTCATCTTCTTTTTTACAGGAGTTAAAGGAAGCGATTGCGAAGGCACCTACCAAAAGTAGTACTAGCCAATTTCTCTTATTCATAGATTATTTAAATTTTGTATATACGATATTTAATTTAATTTTCGGTTTATTGTTTTCCGTTGCCAATATACTGGTATTTACCGTATTAAATAGCGATGGAGAAGCAAGTGATAATATCAGTGATTGTTTATCTTCCGTTCCTGTTAATGTAGAACGGATATATTGAATCATATTAAAACGATATTTACCAGGTTTGCCGGTGTTATTTCCTAATATATAAGTTCCAGTTTGAATGGCATTTGAAAAAGGAATCGTCACATAATTAACTGGAATATTATTTTCATCAGCAATTAACAAGATAGGAATCGGCGCTGCTGCGTAGTAACCTAAATGGGAAGACTCAATTTCTATTTCCAATTCGGCCCTGTTAATAGCTATTCCGGTTTGTTGCATAAATGCTTTTAAACTTGGGAAATCAATTTTTGTAGCTACACCAGTTCCGGCTTGCACAAAACTTAATCCATCCGTATCCTCTACACGAATAGGCGATTGAGCAGTTAAAGCCGCGAAATCTGTACCAGATCGATCTGAAATAAATTGGTTATACTGAAAAACCTTATTCCCCATGTTCAAGCTTTTGGATCCTTTTTTCTTGAATCCATCACTTCCTAAGTACGAATAATTGATATTTACTTGAAGCGTATCTTTAAAACCTACCACGGCGGTATTGTTTTCATCCGTACGTAAGGTAATACCCTTGAAATATTCTTGGAAATTAGCAACGGAATTGAATGTCATGTCTGCAGTCTTAATCTTATTAAACATATCTGCACCAATGGTATTTGATAATTTAATAGATAAAGAGTCTGTTCTACGCATATGTGGTAAAAAACGGATAGAGCCTATAGGCGCAGCCTCGTATGCGAATGATTGATGTGCAAAAATCGTTGCTCCAGGATAATAAACTGGATTTGGTTGCCCAGTCACAGAACTTCCTAAAGTTTTAGTTTCTAAGTTTTCAGTAAGCCTATGGGCGTAAATGGTTTGAAATTTTGAGGTATCTCCATAAGCATAGCGTTGTAAATTAGGTTTGATTACTAAATTAATCGAATCAAAACTTGCGCCTGCAGGAATATCATTTGTCAACGAAGACTGTATTAAACGGAAATAAGTATTAACCTCTAAACTTCCAATAGTTGGTTGAGCGACTTTTCCAACTAACAACATCCCTTGCCCAGCGGAGGGTATATTGGGTAGTTGAACAGTAGAAACCACAGCATTTAAACTGTCTATGGAGGTTACATTTAAATTATCTATATTATCGTTCTTCAACGAAATAGCCATATCCTTATCGCAACTGGCGAAGAATAGTGCAGTACTTAAACTGAATAAAGTAAAAAGAGAAAAACGTATATTTTTTATCATAAAATCACTAGTCATGCAAAAGTATAGAAACAGAAACCTAGATTTTGTTATATAATGTTAAATAATATGAAAAATCAGGAGGTTCTATTCCTTAATTTATCTGCAATGATACCTTTAAAACATCAAATTAATAAAGCTATTGTCTATCTTAACGGTTTTATTACTCTAATTGCTACAACTCAAACAGTATAGAATTGTTAATCAGTGTTATAATTTGTTAAAAGCTTTATTTACTTTATGAGGTGCAAATCTACTAATTTAAATTTGTTTTAATTATGTTAAAAAAGTATAAAATATTGATGCTCGCCATCATCATGACAGCCACAGGTATTGCCTTAGTCTTAACTGTGTGGTTGTATGGTAGTTATAAGGTTCGTAAACAGTTTTTTTTAGGTTTTGCAGAGCATGAATTGTTTAATGTGATACAAACTTATTATCAAGATAATGAAGCGGAAATTCAGAAGGATTCACAAACACAACGGATAGGTCGAGTCGATCGTTTTGCAAAATCCTTACATGAAAAATATCCTAATGTGCCCGAAGATTCTGTAAAGCAAATGCTAGATGCTCAAGGGGTTTGGAGGCGTGGTAATAGTTCAGATCGTACTAATAAAGCGGATTCCTCAAACGCTAATGTGAAAGGAAATAGTCGTTTTGTATCGTCTTTTGTTTTTCGAAATATCAATTGGGGACAAGAAACGGTTGATACCTTATCCTTAAGAATGAAGCAATCTCTGTTGGAAAGGGGTATTAACACTAAATTTCAGTTATTATTAATAAAATTTCCCGAAGACAAGCTGCGCCCAGATCAATTTTATAAGGTAGGATTTAAAAATCATCAGACAAGACCGATTCTTGTTGATCCTGGAGAGCAATTGCATCTAACCATAGTTTTTGTAAATCCCTGGTTATACCTATTGAAAACAATTGCTTGGCAATTATTTATTTCTATTGTATTAATCGGATTATTGATAGGCACCTTTGTTTACTTATTGGATACGATTAAGAAACAAAATCAACTAGCACTCTTGCGGAAAGCATTTGTAAATAACATGACGCATGAATTGAAAACGCCTATTTCAACGGTTATGGCTGCTGTGGAATCCATTCAACGTTTTGGGGCTAGAGACGATAAGGAAAAAATGAATCGATATCTGAACATTTCTAGGCATGAATTGGAGCACCTTTCGGACATGATAGAGCGGGTATTGCAGGTAGATGTGGCAGAAACTAATGGTGTGAAATTGGAAAAAACCTATTTTGATTTAGTGGAATTGATCCAAGAGTCGATCGAAAATACCAAGCTGTTTGCTAAGCGTCCTATCACTATCCATTTTATAAGTAAAGAGCAAACGTACAGGTTATTTGCTGATCAATCGCATATTAAAAATGTGATCAGCAATTTGCTGGATAATGCAGTAAAATATTCAAAAGATCAAATAGAAATTAGTATAGATTTGACATCCTCCTCAGATGGAGTCACTTTTAGTATAAACGATAAAGGTATTGGAATACCTAAGTTATACCAAAAAGGGGTGTTTGAATTGTTTTTTAGAGTTCCTTCGGGCGTTATTCATGATGTTAAAGGCTTTGGTTTAGGCTTAGCTTATGTTAAACAAATCATAAACCAGCATCATGGACGTATTGAACTCATCAGTGAGGAAGGAGTTGGCAGTACTTTTGTTATTTATTTACCAAATGAGAAGAAATGATCAATATTTTATATGTAGAAGATGAAGAAAGTTTGGCAATGATTGTGTCAGACAGTCTGGAGGATCATGGCTTTGAAGTTCGACATGTGGTTAATGGTCAGCAAGCACTTATTTTTCATCAAAAATATAAACCTGATATTGTCATTCTAGATGTGATGATGCCACTGATGGACGGGTTCACGGTGGCTAAGGAAATCCGCAAATCGGATCTACATACCCCGATTATTTTCTTAACAGCGATGACACAAACAGAAGATGTGGTTAAAGGGTTTAAACTGGGAGCAAATGATTATGTGCGAAAACCTTTTAAAATTGAAGAATTAATCGTTCGTATAGAGGCCTCCCTTAAAAAAAGTGGCCAAGGAATGTCCAATACGAAATTCGTCATTGGAAACTACACCTTAGATACTTTGAAAAACACCTTGACCATTCTGGATCATATGGAAAAACTATCCTATCGGGAATCCGAATTGTTAAAGCGGTTAATAGAAAGCAAAGATAAGGTGTTGCCAAGGGATGAAATAATTAGAACGTATTGGAATAATGATACTTATTTTACGGGTCGAAGTTTGGATGTATTTATCAGTAGAATCCGAAAATATTTATCCTTGGACGAGCGGATAAAGATTACCAATATTCGAGGTGTGGGGTATATGTTGTCTGTAGATTAGTTTATATTAAAAATTGAAAATGAAAGCATTGATTATTGTAGATGTTCAAAATGATTTCCTGCCGGGTGGAGCTTTGGAGGTGAGTAAAGGAGATGAAATCATACCGGTGATCAATTACATCCAAAAAGATTACGATTTAATCGTGGCTACACAAGACTGGCACCCTGCTAATCATCAAAGTTTTGTATCGCAGCATCCTGGTAAATTACCCTTCGAAATCATAGAATTGGCAGGCATGACTCAAGTGTTATGGCCGGACCATTGCATTCAAGATTCTTATGGAGCTCAATTTGCCGAAGATCTTCAGCTTGCTCGGGTGGAAGGAATTTTCAGGAAGGGATTGAATCCTTTCATCGATAGCTATTCTGGATTTTATGATAATGGTCGATTAAAAAATACCGGACTATCAGGGTATTTAAAAGATCGTGGGGTAGCCGAACTGCATGTTTCGGGACTTGCAGCGGATTTTTGCGTTTTTTATACCGCGATGGATGCCCTTAGCGAGGGTTTTAAAACCAGCATTATTTCTAAAGCAACCAAAGCGATCGATAAGGGTGCAATGATGGAAAAGAAAAATGAATTTATCCGCGCGGGAGGATTATTAATATAATCTTGAGCGGAAGCGGATTGCCCAATATACTGACCTCAATCTAGGGTTTGCTTTGTAAATGGCTTAGCCTACCTTTTGTATCCTATGAACTAATTTTACTATACCTTATCATGGGTCCTTATCTCCTTATTAAATGGAAAAATTCTGAATCCTAAAGGGGAATTGCATGTCGCATTTGGAAAAATACGAGTCTACTTTTACTGGCAATTTCTATGGATCTTCTTCGGATCTCCTTCGTGTTTTTTCAATGGGGATCCGAAAGAGGTCCGATGGAGATCCGATGGAGATCCGTAAATTAAGGCCTTCAATGCCATTTAAATCGGGCTAAAACCGCTGCTGGAGCTATAAAAAAAAACACCTCATTTTAGAGGTGTTTTAACATGGTTATAGACCTTTCTAAAAGCTATAAAGAAAAGTTTCGTTTGCAAATTAATCCGGTCTTCCAAAACCTCCGCCTGGTCGGCCACCACCTTGCCATGGTCCTCCTGATCCTCGATCTGGACGGCCACCTTGCCCTCCGCCAAATTTGCGAATATTGTACGTTAAACTAAGTAAGAAATATCGATTTAGGGTATTTGAAGTGATATTGGCGATTTGCGTATCATTGACACTTCGGTTAATGTTTGTGGCATTATTAAAGATGTCAAAAGCTTTCAAGGCAAGTTCTCCATTTTTCTTTTTAAATAATTTGTAGCCTATGGACGCATTCAATAGGGTAAGTGAAGTGGATTCTCGGCCCATAATACCTCCATTTTGAATATATGCAAGGTTGTAATTTAACACCATATTGCTCAAAAACTCTAACGTAAAATTATGACTTAACCGATGGTTTTGGACATTATAGAGTTGATCGCCACTTGTAGGGTTTCTCGTGAAACCAACGTTGTAATTGTAATTTGCCCCTATTATTATTTTATTGCTGAACGTCGAAAATACACCAACGCGTTGAGCAAATCCGAAAGTTAAATTTTTGATTAAATCATCATTTAAATACGAAAAATTACGGTTGTAATAACCATCTGTAGATAAATTAAGGTTGATGCCTAATTTTTTCAAAGGTAAACCATAGCTGTTGTTTAAGTTGATGTTAAATACACCATCTATATTTAGGGGAACTACATATTGACCTCCAGCCCCTAAAATTACATCGTCAAATAGGAGAACCGCTGTATCTGTCGTAAATACGGAATTGATAATTTTATTATTAACATAATTGAAGTTTACATTGGTATTTAAACTTCTACCAGTTGTTTTATTGACGTCTCGAAACTGCAATCGCATCCGGTGACTGTATTCTTGGTTCAAATTTGGATTACCATTACTCATATATAATGGGTTTCCATTATTCAAATAATCTTGCAATTGATCTATGGATGGTGTGTTCGTTGCTGTATTGTAATTAAATTCAATACTTCTTTCTTTGGTAAAGTAGTATTGCGTAGTGAAATCAGGTAAAAAACTAGAAAAATCTGCTGTTGTTTTTAAATCATATGGGAAAGTACGGTCATTTATTCTTAGCCCATGTTCATAATTTAATCCAAATTGAATTCGTAATGTATCGTGTTTATTATAAGAATAGGAAAGACCAGCGCTGTGGTGATTGAAATCATTTCTAAACTCATTGGATAAGCGTTCATTTAATTCTTCATATTGGCCTGTTTCAGCTAGAAAATCCAAAGTTTTTCGGTCGGAATAATTACTAGTGTTTCTAAACCCGTAACTAGCTTGTAACCTAGATAATTTGCTGATATTTTGAGAGAATGAAAGTCTTGAATTAAACCCTGTGCCATAGCCATAGGTAACATTTTCTCGGTTATTGGTATCAATACGATCTAAAATAGAGTTTTTATAATATTCATTGAAAGCTAGGGATTGCCCTAATGCATCGTTGGTTGATTTATTTCCATTGATATTGAAACTGATGGTTTGACCAGGGTTTTTAAATCGATGATTAAAGTTTAAACCTCCACCAAAACTTAGATTACTATTATCATTCAGATTTGTTCTATCTGAATTATTCATTGGCTCGGTTTGTTCCCGAGTCATTTTGCTAAAGGAGATGTTATCTCTATTGGCAATGGTGTAATTTAAATTGGGGGTAAAATCCAATTTATTGACACTATCGATATCCCATTTTACTCGTCCACCAAATTTATGTTCAGAATTATTTTGGTTTCCTAAATTCGTGCTACTTTGAAATTGGTTGGCCCGGTTTCCAGAAATGTATTCGATTTCGGATGCCGATGAAGACAATGTTTTGGAATTATTGAAGTTATAATCGGCACTTACTTCCATCTTTTTATTCAAAATGGTATTGGAATAGGAAGCAGCACCAGCATAGGTATCAGATAATCCCCTTTCCGTATTGCTATTTCCACGGCGAGATCCCCCTCTTCCTTGTTCCCCAAAATTGGTTTCATTGATATTGTTTGCCATGAGGTTTAGTCCCAGTTTACGGTCGCCTTTAAACGCGTTTAAAACAGAACTAAGTGCAAATTTATCACTATCACCTTTTCCGGCATTCATTCTCCCGAAATGGCCTCGTTTTTTGTCGGGTTTGGTGACGATATTAATGACTTTATTTCTTTTTCCGTCATCAAAACCGGAAAATCTTGCAGCTTCACTTTTTTCATCAATAATTTGGAGTTTATCGATCATATCCGCGGGTAGATTTTTTAAGGCTACTTTGGGATCAGTACTGAAAAATTCCTTTCCATCTACGAGTATTCTTGTTACGGGTTCGCCATGAGCTTGCACATTTCCATCTTCATCGATCATTACTCCTGGTACCTGCGCTACCATTTCATCCGCATCAGCATATTCACGAGTTTTAAAGTTTCGCGAATTAAATTCCATGGTATCCCCTTTTACTAATACAGCAGGAGGAGCAGTGATGGCAATTTCTTCAATCATAACTTCCCCTGGTTCCAAATCAATTTGAAAAGTGAGGGGTTTATTGCTGATTTGTATTTCCATGACATAAGGTTTATACCCCAGTAAAGAGGTGCTTAGTCTGTATGTTCCGGCAGCAACTTTATCAAAGTTAAATTCGCCTAAGTCATTGGATTTATTGGAAGTTTGGGTTGAATCTTTTAAATTGAGGAGTTTGAGGGTGACGGAGTTTAATCCTGCACTTTTCGTTTTATCATTTACCTTACCAGAAAGTTTAATCTGCGCACTTACTGGACGCGCAAAACAAATTAAAAGAAAAAGAAACACTACGTATTTCATCTTATTAAGTTATAAATTGATTAATCAATATTAGAGCTTTTAAATGAAAAATAGGGGCTAATCACAAAAAAGATACATTGACTATCGTCTCTACAATAAAATGGATATATTTGTTTTGGATAGAACATGAAAGAGACAGCATTAAGTAGAAAAGAAAAAATTGTGCAAACCGCTTTGCAATTGTTTGCCACTAAAGGCTTTTTAGATACGTCGACGAAAGAAATATCTTCGCAAGCAGGAGTTTCGGAAGCTTTAATTTTTAAACATTTTGGAAATAAAGATTCACTCTTGGCTCATATTGTAAAATCGGGCTACCGGAAAGTATTGTTGCAACATAAAGGGATGATGTCCTATCGCGGTGGGAAAGAGTTTTTAAGAAATATGGTCATGTTGCCAAGTCAATTAGTCGCTGAAGAACCTTTATTTTGGAAATTGCAAGAACGACTGTCTCATCATGCCTTTTCAAAAGCTCAACATGAATTATTCATCAAGCCTGTTCAACCAATATTAGTGAAAGCCTTTACCGAATTAGGTTTTCAAAATCCAGACTTAGAAACGCAATACCTGTTATTAGTGATCGATATGTTGTGGAAAAAAGAAGCCTGTGGTGAAATCGATAATGCACTTGTGATTGCTAATCTAATTAAAGATAAGTACGGTTTGGATTAATGCGTTTTTATGCTTTTTTCAAAATAAAAAACGCAAAAATATTTTTTTAAATAAGGTAATTTGCCTTATTTCGTACAAAACTATCAGCTGATGATTAAAAAAATATTGTTTGTAGGGTTATGCACGCTATTGTTTGCAACTAATTTATTAGCCCAAAAGAAACCAGATTTTGTATCCTTTATTAATCAACAACATGCCTGGGTCGATTCGGTATTCCAGACATTAAGTCCTAAAGAAAAAATTGGACAATTGTTTTTAGTACGAGCCCATACCAATTTAGGTCAAAAATACATTGATTCCGTTAAACAAATTATAGCTAATGAACAATTAGGTGGACTCGTCGTTTTTCAAGGTGGTCCGGTTCGTCATGCAAATATGTTCAACCAATATCAGCAAGTGAGTAAAGTTCCATTATTGATAACTTTCGATGGTGAGTGGGGTTTGGGTATGCGATTGGCAGATTCTACGGTGTCATTTCCTTATCAAATGACTTTAGGAGCTATTCAAAACAATAGCTTGATATACGATATGGGTAGACAGGTGGCTCGTGATTTCCTTCGAATAGGGATGCATTTTAATTTTGCACCGGTGGTGGATATCAATAACAATCCTAAAAATCCGGTAATTAACTTCCGATCATTTGGGGATAATAAGGAGAACGTAACGATCAAAGCGAAAGCGTATATGGATGGTATGGTTGATGGTGGAATTCTAGCATCATTAAAACATTTTCCAGGTCATGGAGATACTGATGTAGATTCCCATTACGATCTTCCGCTCTTAACGTTTGATAAGAAACGATTAGAAAGTTTAGAGATTTTTCCATTTAGAGAATTGATTAAGGCAGGGGCGCCTAGTGTGATGGTTGCTCATATGAACATTCCATCTTTGGATGATACCCCAAACATTCCTTCGTCTATTTCTAAAAAGGTGGTGACGGATTTATTGCGTAATGAATTGGGCTTTCGGGGCTTAACGGTTACGGATGCAATGGATATGAAAGGGGTTAAAAAATTCTTCCCTAATGGTGAGGCAGATGTCATGGCTATTGAAGCGGGACATGACCTTTTGGAGATTTCGGAAAATAGTGAACGTGCTATCGCTTTAATTGAGAAGTCCATTGCGGCAGGACGTTTATCGCAAGCGGATATTGATCATCGTGTGAAACGCGTACTAGCATCCAAATTATGGTTGGGATTAAATAAAGGAACCCATGTAAACAGCAATTATTTGTACGAGGATTTGAATACGGCAAGTGAGCAAAGTTTAGTTCAGCGTTTAGCAGATGCTTCGGTAACGTTATTGAATGCTGACCGTGTATTGAAACGATTTGACACCAAAAAAGAAACGGCTGTGGTGAGTGTGGGTATAGCACAGGCACAGGATTTTGAAATAGGATTGTCTAATCAATTAACGAATGGTAAAAACTTTTTTATAAAAGGGGATGAGTCTGAAGAACAGTTAAACATATTGTTGAAAGAGGTTAAAGATTTTAAACAAATTGTATTGGCTATTCATGATAATCGTAGTAGACCAAGAAGTGAATTAACTTTTAATGAGGCGACAAAAGCTTTTGTGCACGAATTAGCTGGAAAAAGAACTTTAACGGTTATGTTTACCAATCCTTATGCTTTAAATGCGGTAGATGTTCATCGCAGTGGTTCATTAATTATGTGCTATCAAAATGAATCTTTCATGCAAAAAGCGGCATTGAAAGTGTTATTAAAACAATTGAAAGCAACAGGTAAGTTGCCAGTGACTATTTCTAAGCGATATGAGTTTTCAGATGGAAAATAAGCCTTCTATACGATAATATTAATGAGCCAGTGTTTTTCCTTGGCTCATTTTTTTTGTCCTCAACTGGAAATTACTAAAATAGAAATGTAATTTTTAGGAAGTAAAATTGATAGATTTTCAACAGAAATAATGTTTGTTTGATAATTCAAAAAAACTAAAACACTAATCTAATTCTCCTTGTGGAATTGGTTAAAGAAAATCTATTTTTGTGCGTAATTATAATCAATCATGGCAAAAGAGCAAATATCGATTTTCGACATGTTTAAGATTGGCATAGGGCCTTCTAGTTCTCATACCTTAGGGCCTTGGCGAGCTGCGCAACGATTTGTTCAAGTGCTGATTGATAGAAAGTTATTATCAAGTGTTGAGCAGGTAAATATCTTATTGTATGGTTCTTTAGCGAAGACAGGGATAGGGCATGGGACGGATATTGCGGTGCTACTGGGTTTGAGTGGAGATGATCCTGTTACTTTTGATGTGCATGATGTGCTACCGAAGGTGGAACGTATAAAACAATCGAATCTTTTAGTCCTAGGGGCTCAACATCAGGTTTCATTTAGCTATGCTGCGCATTTGATGTTTTTATATGAGCAAAGCCTGCCTTTCCATCCAAATGCAGTTACCTTTCAAGCCTTGTTAAATGATGGGACAGCGGTTAGTGAGACCTACTATTCTATTGGTGGCGGTTTTGTGGTGCAAGAAGGAGATGCTGAAGGTGTACTTTCTGAAATAGATTTGCCTTTTCCAATTGATACGGCACAAGAATTAATGGTTTCTTGCATGCGTACTGGATTGAAAATCTCCGAGTTGGTTTTGGAAAATGAATGTTCGTGGAGATCAGAGGAAGAAACAAGGACAGGTGTATTAAAGATTTTTCAAGCCTTAAAAGATTGTATCTATAAAGGTTGCCATACAGATGGCTTATTGCCTGGAGGTTTGAATGTGGAACGTCGGGCATCTAAATTAAATAAGCGTATGCTAAAGGATAGGCCCTACCATGATTTTGATACTTGGGTGGAGGCTATTCGAAGTGGAGGCAAGGATTTTGGGTATATCTTGGATTGGGTAAGCTGTTTTGCATTGGCTGTGAATGAAGAAAATGCTTCTTTTGGTCGAGTTGTAACCGCGCCTACCAATGGGGCAGCAGGTGTTATCCCTGCAGTATTGCAATATTATATTGTTTTCCACGATTGTTATCAAGAGGATAAGATTATTCAATTTATAGCGACAGCCTCAGAAATTGGGTCTATTTTTAAAAAAGGCGCTACCATTTCAGCGGCTATGGGTGGTTGTCAAGCAGAAATCGGCGTGTCATCGGCAATGGCTGCCGGGGCATTAACGGAATGTTTAGGCGGTTCGCAAAGACAGGTATTGATGGCTGCCGAAATTGCGATGGAGCATCACTTGGGCTTAACTTGCGACCCTATCGGTGGTTTAGTGCAGATTCCATGTATCGAACGAAATACCATGGGGGCTATCAAAGCAATTACAGCGGCTCAATTGGCTCTACAGTCAAATCCTGATAAAGCAAAGGTAAGTTTGGATGCCGTAGTAAGCACAATGTGGGAAACAGCGCAAGATATGAATGTTAAATATAAAGAAACTGCTGATGGCGGATTGGCAATTAAGGTGCCTTTGAGCTTGCCGGAGTGTTAATGTAAAGAAAATGATTCTTGAGTATAGATCACCTAATGTAGTTAGGTGATTTTTTTTTGTCAAACTTTTCCTACGATTTTGAATGACGAGCAGTTGACGCATTGCCGATATTTCTTCGTAGTATTTCTCAATACACAGATTTCTTAAAAAATACGCCTACAAATAGATTATAACTTCGATTATGTTAATTTAATTATACACGAATTAATATCGATTGATTTTTTTTAGTGTAAAAACTTATAAATTAGTTTAATATTGAATTTAAATAATTAAAAGGACAATTGTATTAAACATCCGTTTATAATTATAAATCAGGGGTAAAAATAGGTTGTATTTTAAAGTTTAGATTAAACTAAAGTTTAAAATAGATATTTATTATCCCTTGCATTAAAACAATTATTAACCATTTTATGAGATTTTAATTATTTATGGAAAAAGAATTACACGTTATTCTCCGCGGGTTTGTAAAACACAAAATTAAAAGGCTTATCATTCCTCTGAACCATGGAATTTCAATGTTAATCATTCAGTTAGCGTTTGTACTACCTCTTTACGCACAGCAAATTACATTGGCAGAAAAAAACAGCTCTGTTTTACAAATTGTTGAAAAAGTAAGCAAACAGATGAAATCAGATTTGGTGGGAGATCTATCCTTGTTAAAGAATACAAGCCCAATTAGTATTCAAGTTACGAATATGCCCGTTGAGGAGCTGCTGGCGGTATTAGAAAAAGACCAGCCGATAAATCTGAGGTACAAGAATAATACGATCATTATCAGCTCGAAAAAAAACCTAGAGCAGGTGATTCCCCACGTGGTTAAACAGGATCAAATCGTACTGCAGGGTAGGGTAGTGAATACCAATGGACAGGCTTTAGCGGGGGTAAGTGTTTTTTTAGATGAGCCTAATAAATCGCTTGGACAAACATCGAAAGATGGCGAATTCACGATTAAAATAAACTTGAAATCTAAAATTACATTTAAAATGTTAGGTTTTGAACCTAAAACTATTGCAGTGGATGGGCAGAACGATCTAATTATCGTGCTGATACAGGAAAACCAAATGATTGAAGAAACAGTAGTCACAGGTTATTCTACATACAGGAAAGAGAATTTTACAGGAGCTGCTGTGATTATTACCAGAAAAGATATTGAGAAATTTAATGCTGGGAATATATTTTCAATGATACAGGCATTAGACCCCTCTTTCAAAGTCGATGAGCGTGTAAAAGAAGGCTCCAATCCGAATGCGCTGCCTGAAATTAATATTCGCGGAATTTCCAGTGTAGGTGATTATGCGGTGAATGCCCCCTTGGTTATTTTGGATGGTTTTGAAGTTTCTTTATCCACCTTATATGATCTTGATGTAAATCGGATTGAAAGTATCTCGATTTTGAAAGATGCGAGTTCTACAAGTTTATATGGATCAAGAGGTGGAAATGGGGTGATTGTCATTGAAACGCGATTACCAAAGGATGGCAGATTTACAATTACTTATGACAATAGACCAAGCATGTCGATTGTAGACTTGAGCGATTATAATTTGATGGATGCATCGGAGAAACTTGAATATGAAAGGTTGGCAGGAAAATATATCAGCCAATCGGAGATTTTTGAATATGAACAGATGGAAAATGAAGTGTTTGGAAATTTATATAATAAACGACTTCGTGATGTGAATTCTGGGGTAAATTCCTACTGGTTAAAATTACCAATTCAAAATACGTTAACAGTAAATAACAGCCTACGGATGGAAGGAGGTCGGGATGATGTACGCTACAGCCTAGAAGGGAATTATCACAATTATAAGGGGGTCATGAAAGAGTCGGGTAGAATTCGAGGAGGTGCTGGTTTTAATTTGATTTATAGGATTCCGAAAATTATCACCTTTCGAAATATAGCAAGTTATCAATATACCAAAAGCTATGAAAGTCCCTATGGTTCATTTTATGATTATACAATTTTAAATCCTTATGAGAAAATATATGATGATAGAGGGAAATACATTGTGAAATTCAGTGAGTTGGGGAAGTTTTATAATTTCGGTGATATCGATTTGTTTAACCCTTTGTATAATGCCCAATTAGGATTTAAAGATCAAAATGTTTCCCATAGCATAAATAATAATTTATCCTTAGAATGGACGATTAAGCCGTATTTGATTTTACGCTCTAAGGCTGGCCTTTCAAGAATTATAACTACTACTGACACGTATAAATCACCTTTTCACACAGATTTTATTAAGGAAAAGGACCCTAATCGGAAAGGGTCGTACGGGTTTGGGAATTCGACATCGATGGGGTATGAAGGACGTTTAGATCTTCAATTTTCAAATACATTTAATAAGCATCAGATCACAGCAAATTTGGTTTCTGAAATTCGGTCCTCTGAGGTGAGCGGTAATTCCCATGTTGTGACTGGATATGCCGACGATCGCTTTATAAGTCCCCAAATGGCTTTAGGTTACAAGATTAATTCATTGCCTTTATCCATATCAAAGCCAGTACGAGAAATTGGGTTTTTAGGAACATTTTTCTATACCTATGATAATCGATACAATTTAAGTTTTACAGGTCGAAGTGATGGCGCTTCAATTTATGGGAAAGAGAATCGTTTTAGTAATTTTTGGTCAACTGGGGTTTCTTACAATATGCATAATGAAAAATGGTTTCATAAATCTTTCATTAGTCGTTTCCGAGTTTTTGCTAATGTTGGGACCAATAGTACCGTCAATAATATGAATGCCGGGATGGTGAGTACTTCCTTTAGTTTTCTATCCGGAATCTATTACCATAATCAATATGCAGCGGTTTATTCAGGGCAAGGAAATCCGAAAATGAGATGGCCAGAACAGTTGCAAACGAGTATGGGTTTGGATATTACCTTATTGGATAATTTATTTAATCTGAACGCTTCTTTGTATGAAAGAACGACTGCAAAAATGATTTCACCAATAACTGTAGCCTCATCTTTTGGTTTTTCAGGGAACGGATATTTTCAAAATTTGGGCAAAGCTAGAAATAGAGGTTTTGAATTAATGGCCAATGTAAGATTGTATCAAGATCAGCAGAAAGATTTTACCTGGTTTATGAATGTTGGAGCAGTTCAAAATAGAAGTAAATTATTAGAGATATCCAATGAATTGAGAAAACTGAATGAGTCCAATGTTACGAAGGTGGATGGGAAAATTATTTCCCCTTCTGTTTATTATATGGAAGGACAATCGCTTTCTATTATACGGTCTGTTCCATCATTGGGAATAGATCCAGCTAATGGCCAGGAAATGTTTTTACACCAGGATGGTTCTGTTAGTTACCTATGGGATGCAAAAAATCAAATAGTCGTTGGCAATCAGGAACCAGATCTGTACGGGTCTTTGGGTACAAATATAAATTACAAAGGTTTTTCAGTTCAGTTGAATGCTGTTTATTCGATCGGGGGGGATATATTTAATCAAACATTGATTGATAAAATTGAGAATAATAATCCTTACTTCAATGCGGATAGGAGGGTTTTAGAGCAGCGTTGGAAGCAACCGGGTGATGTGGCAAAATATAAATCTATTAGTGTTGAAACGATTACCCAGGCTTCTAGTAGGTTTGTTCAAGTAGAAAACTTCTGGCGATTAGCGTCTATTAATATCAATTATAATTTTCCACTTTCCTACCTGCAAAAATACAAGCTGCAACGCTTGAAATTGAATTTTTCAATGAATGACCCTCTTCGTATCAGTTCGGTACGAATGGAGCGTGGATTAAGTTATCCTTATGCAAGAGAATACAATTTTGGTTTAATGATTCAATATTAAATGATGAGAACAATAATATTTGCTATACTAATTTTATGCAGTCTATCTGGTTGTGAAAAATTTCTAAATATAAATCCTATAAATAAGGCTTATGAGGATGAATTATTTGCCGATAGGAGTGGTTTTGAGAGCGTTCTTGCAGGTGTTTATCATAAAATGGCCTCAGTTCCTTTGTATGGAAAAGAGTTGAAATTTGGTTTTATGGAAACGCTCGTTGGATCTTACACGAATTTAAATTCTTCCCACTATTACTATCATGCTTCACAGCATCAATATAACTACAATATTCCTTTAAAACGAATCAGTGAAATTTGGTCAGAATCTTATAATTTGATCAATCAGACAAATATCATTTTGAAAAATATTGAAAATATTAAAGATGATAGCTACTATAATTTAGTGAAGGGAGAAGCATTAGGTATCCGGTGTTTGATGCATTTTCAACTACTCAAACTCTTTGGCCCTGTGATAAAGGAAGAGGGTATTGAAGGGGCTAGTATTCCCTATAAAGAAAAAACAGAATTTGTCGGTGGACAATATCCTACTACACAAGAATTTTTAGAGAAATTGGAAAAGGACCTCGCTGAAGCGAGAGCATTATTAATTAATGATCCTTTAAGAACAAACCTAAGAGATGCCAACTTAAATATATTAGCGTATGAACGGTATAATAGTTTGATAGATTATAGAGCGGTCAGAATGAATTACTATGCCGTGATTTCTTTGCAGGCATTAGTAGCGCAATGGAAGGGTGACTTGGTGATAGCTAGGCAATATGCGGAAGAACTGCTGGAAGAATTCGAAACCAAGCAGACTTCTATACGATTGATTACGGCAGGTGAGAGGAATGAATCTAGTAATAGTAGATTCCCTATGGAAAATATATTTGCTTTACTAAGTCCTAATTTATTGCAAAATGCCTTAATTGTACATACTACAATTAATGATGATCACGAAATAGGTACAACACCATACTTATTTCCGAATTATAATTTCCTCTTAAAGAACCTCTATAATGTGGCTGAATATGGTTCTATAAACGATTTTAGATTATTGAACTGGTTTGGTCGATATAACGAAGAAAGTACCACATGGAAATTGATCAAGTTTGTGTTTGATCCAAAATACCTTTACAGTGCGGAAAAGAAAAGGTATGAGAATAAAATAATTTCTATCCATACAATTTATATGATTGCTGCAGAAGAATATGCTAAAAGCGATCCTAATAAAGCTATAAGTTATTTGAATAAAGTTCGTAATGCACGAAATATCACTAAAAATATAGAATACAAGAGTGAATTGACTGAAGAAATCATATTAAACTTAGTGTTTGATGAGATGCGAAAGGACAATATTGATGAGGGGTATATGTTTGGAGAATACAAAAGGCAGTTTCGGGCGATCCATAGAGCTAGGCCTGTTAAGCCAACTGTAGCAATATTTAAATTTCCAATTCCTGTAGATGAACAATTGTATAATCCTCAAAATAAATAATTGATGAAAACTTTATTGACTTTAATGCTTTTTGTGGCATTGATTATTGGCTGCAAACAAGATAATCTGTTGGGGTTTGACACTGCAAAATCCTATATCTACTTTGCGTATGCAGAAAAGAAAAATACTGTAGAAAATTATACGGACAGTATCTTTTATAGTTTTGCAATGGATGAAGATTTAACGCTTCAAGAAAAAGAGATTAAAATACCTGTTCGAATAGCTGGATTGTCATCCTCCATGGATCGAACCTATAAATATGTGATCGATGAGTCTTCAAAATATGATCCTACGGCTGTACGAATTTCAAATCCTGTAATTTCAGCGAATAAGTTTGAAGATACCTTAAGAATTCATTTTAAACGTGTGCCATCTATGCTTGAAACGGACATGGAAATAAAATTGAATTTAGAACTTAACGATCAATTTCATCTAGGGAATACATTTAATAACAGCATAAAAATAGTCTGTAATGACGTGTTGAATGCTCCTTCTTGGTGGGTCGGTTGGCAAAAGTATTTTGGGCCATTTTATAAAGAGGTATTTCAAAAATGGATGCAAATCTATTATCTAGGAGTAGACAAAAGTCCAGATTTATATGAAGGGACTCCAGGTCCTGTTTATTACTGGAACAATATGCCGACTGGATTATTGAGCAGCTTCCCGATAACATTTATGTACCTCAAACTTCTAAAGAATTATTTTGAAGAAAACGTGGTTTATCCAAACGGAGATAATACCAAAGATCGAATTTTATTACCCTAAACGCGCCATTAAATCATGTATAGACAAATAATTATCATACTCAGCATTGTTGTATTTCTCCTGTTTAATCGATGTTCTAAGGAACTGGGAAACTATAAGTATGGGGAATTGAATGAAGTAAATATATCAGGACTGCTAGCAGGAGATCATGATACCGATAGAATATTTAATTTACCTTTTAAAGGTACTTTAGAGCTTAATCCTACGGTAGAAGGAACATTGAGTGGTGCAGACCATAAAAAACTAACTTTTGAATGGAAAATTGACGATAAAATTATTTCAAACACACTAAACCTAAAATTTACAGCAAATGAAAAGTATGGAAAATTACCTGGTGAATTTATAGTAACGGATAATGAAACTGGTTTTAAAAAGTATTATCATTTCTTCATTAATATTGTGAATCCTTTTAAATTGGGATATTATGTTTTAGCGAAGAATGCAGACGATGAGGCCATTTTATATTGCAAATCTACCCTCGTAAAAGAAAGTGTTTTTGAAAAGGTTCTTATTCCGAATATGGTGTTAGGTAAAAATCCATTAACTATTGGAGGGGTTAGGGAGTACGGGAATTCGAGCACTGATTATTACAATAAATTAATATTTGGAATAAGGAATTCTGCTAATCCTGTTTTTATGATAGATACAAGGGAATTTTTACCTATACTGGTTTATAATAATGAGGCCTATGTTGGGGATAAAACTAATTTTAATTTTCAGCCTACAGAAGTAATGATTGATTCTTTTTTTCCTGTCATTTATGTTGTCAATGATGGGAAGATTCATATTTTACAAAAGGGTGGAATTGATCTACCAATATTTAGTAAGGATCCGAATCATTATAGCGCAGGGTTTGGCAGTTTAGTGAAAACGAATAGTAGCGGGCATCGATTTTTAAGCTTTTATGATACGAAAAATAAAACAATGCGCTTGCTGGATAATAGTATTTCGAATATATCTTATGACTTCACAAAAAGCTATGATCAGATCGTAGAACCATCCTTGTTTAAAAATCAAAAGTTTATTACAGGTTGTCAAACGAATTTAGACGGAAATGTCAAAATGATGTATTTAATGTTGGAAGGGCAAACATTGAAATCGTATAAGGTAAATTACGATAGCAAACGGATCCCTACTGATGTCGTAAAATTGGCTGAAAATGCCATTCCTGGGGATGGAATTGTGACCTCTGCCTATTATGATTTCATGAGTAATTTTTGGTATTTATCGACGAGCAGGGCTATTTTTCGTGCTTCTCATTTAGGGCTTGAGTTTCAACCTTATGTGGAGTTACCACAAGATTTTACAGGAACTATAAAGAAATTCAAAATCATGAATAATAGGTTAATGATCGGAGCGTATGATGAAGGGTTTGCTGGTGATAAAAAAAGCTCAGTCTTTTTGTATAACATTAATACGATGCAATTAATATTTCGAGATGAACATGTTACGGAAGAGATCATAGATTTGCACATCGGAAATTAGAACATATTTGAATCAAACTATAATCCATAAACCGATAAGTTTAAACTTATCGGTTTAATTTTTTTAAAATAATATGAATGCTGGATCAGCTACTTAATAAATCTTTTGCCTCTGTATAGATTTTCTATCTTTGTCCTATGATTCAATATTGTGCACTAGCTTCAGGGAGTAATGGAAATTCTTATTATGTGAGTAAGAATGGGAAAGGAATCCTGATCGATATCGGTATCAATAGTAAGCAATTACATCTTCGGATGGCAAGTGTGGGCGTTGATCCTTGCAGTATTGAAGCGATTTTTATCACCCACGAGCATGTAGATCATATCGCTGGATTATCGGTATTTACCAAAAAATATCAGATTCCTGTCTTTATGACCAAGGGAACATACGAATCCTGTGCGCATCTTATACCAGCTTATTTAATCAATATTATTGCATCAAATTCCTGTGTTCAAATTGGGGAATTGGCGATATATGGGATTCCGAAGATTCATGATGCTAAGGAGCCATGTAGCTTTTTAGTAAGTGATGGAAAGACCAATATTGCTGTACTCACCGATTTGGGAAGTGTGTGTGCGAATGTACAACGTGCGATTTCCTTATCGGATATTCTTATCCTAGAATCTAATTACGATGAATTTATGTTGAAAAATGGTCGATATCCTTATTATTTGAAAAATAGGATTTCTGGAGGAATGGGCCATCTTTCAAATTCAATATGCTTAAAAGCTTTATTGGAAAATAAATCAGCTAGGTTAAAGCACCTTATTTTAGGTCATCTTTCTGGAGAGAATAATCGAGTCGATTTAGTGTATGAAACTTTTGCAGCACATAGTACAACGTTTACACTTTCAGTAGCAGAAAGACATCAAGCAACGTCTTTATACAGGTATGAATCCGTAGAGATTCATAGGGAACAATCGTTACAAGTTGAAAAAATAGGGGAAACAATCGTTGTCCAAGAATCTTATTTTTTAAGTGGAAGTATATAGGATTTTAACTCCTATAGGCTGTAAATCAATCGTTTGATATTTTTTGGTTTAGCTCATGCGCTTTTAAAAGGATGGTCTTGAAATAGGATATTTTCTCATTAATTTTTTAATATTGCATTTTATTAATCTAATAAGGCCACATTAATCCTCATGGCAAAGGAATTACAGCTGTCTGACGAACATCTTTACACTCTTGTAAATCAAGATAAGCAAAATGCTTATCAGGAAATTTACGAGCGGTATAAGGTTGCGATGTTGGTTTATGCGGCAAAGCGTGTGCCTTTTGAAGTTGCGGAGGATTTAGTTCAGGATATTTTTGTAAAGCTTTGGAATAATCGATTCACGGTCATCATTGAAGAACGGATAGCTGGTTATTTGTTTAAGGCATTGCGCAATAAGATATTGGATTTTATGGATCGCGATGAGAACGCTAAAAAGTATATCAATTCATTAGATGATTTTAGCAATCAATATTCGTATCAGTATGCAGATGAAAAAATTAGATCAGAACATTTTTTAAACCATATCCAGGATCTATTAAAGCAATATGGGCCGCAATATCAGAAAATATTGCATTTAAGAATGGCTGGATATAGCAACCAAGAGATAGCGGATGAGTTGGGTTTATCAGAAAAAACTATTCGCAACAATTACTCTTCCATATTAAAAATTATCCGATCGAAATTCTCTAATGTATTGTTATTTTTATTTTTTTAGGGACATGAGCTTAGTATTGCCGTTATAAAGTGTAGGTAAGAATATCAAAAATTGAATTATCATCTATGGATCAAGAGAAATCATTAATCAAGAAATATCTAACTGAACAAGTGTCAGATAGAGAACGTGATTTCGTAGAGTCTTGGGTAGATCAATTGGGAGAGGATAAAGAAATATCAGCAGAAGAATTATTAAGCATGATTAATTCTTTGGATCGAAAGATGGGTATGCCACCTATAAAAAAATCTAATCCCTATAAACGAGCGCTAACTATTGCAGCAAGTTTGCTTGTTTTCTTTATGGCAGGATATGCTGCTTTTTATTTCTGGAATAAGCAGGAAATAGTCGATATACAATCTTTTAAAGCTCCTTCTAGCGACAATGCCATTATTGTTTTAGATGATAATCAGGAATATGATTTGAATAAACTGAAGGTAGGAGATACCATTCATAGTAATAATTACCATATCACGCGATTGAGCAATGGAGAGGTTTGTTATGTAGTCTCTGAGGAGTCTTCTGCATTGGTTTATAATACTTTGCGGACTAAGGTAGGTGGTACAGCCTCGGTGCTGTTATCCGATGGGACAAAGGTTTGGTTAAATGTAAACTCTGAATTACGTTATCCAGTTCAGTTTGCATCAAACCAACGAGAAGTGTTTTTAAAAGGAGAAGGCTATTTTGAGGTCGAGAAGCTTAGTGAATCGGCAGTCAAGATTCCATTTTATGTTCGTAGTGATCAACATAGTATTTCAGTACTTGGAACTAAATTTAATGTCAATGTCTCTAAGGATTTTGAAACAGCTTTGTTGGAAGGAAAAGTAGCTATTGGAAAAGGGGCAGAGCAGGAAGAGGCATCTCAAATTCAATTTATGACCAATATTCTCCCGAATGAAGTCTATTCAAATGGTCAAATTATTCAAGTAGATCAAATAGAACACTATATTGATTGGAAAGAAGGATATTTCAATCTATACAATCAATCTTTAAAAGATTTATCTGGCAAATTATCCAATTGGTACGGCATAAAAGTTAAATTGGACCCTGATTTAGCAGACAGCAAACTGGTTGGAAGAATAAGTAGAACCAAAGATTTAAAAGAAGTGTTGGAAATTGTGGCTGAAGCTATTCCCATGGATTACCACATCGCTAATGGAGAACTCATTATTCAGAAGCAACAAAACAAAAAATAACTACTAGTATCACTTGTCATTCATTTCTAAGCGATGTTCAAGGATGTTTTATTTATAAAACATCAAAATACCCCTAGCTATTCTTATAAAATTTAAGTGAAGTTTATACTATTAAAAATATTTTTTAATAATCACAGGACATTTATGATTTACTGCCGTTTTTACAATTGATAGAGAGGCGGAAGAAATAACATTATTCTAACATAAGTAATAATGAACTACCTATCGATTATCAAAATTGATAACCCAAATTATTAAAACATTAAGCTACTTTATGAAACAAATTTTACATTTTGTTCTGAGGCTGATTGTCGGATGGAAGCAAACCAAAGTGATCTATAGCATAAGTATGGCTATTGTATTATTTATGGTGAGTGCAAGTGTTCTTGGTTCTGCAAAAGCTCAGGTAATTACACTGAAAGAAAAGAATGCAGCACTGGTAAAAGTGTTGGAAAAAATTAGCAAACAAACCAAATTAGATCTCATTGGAGATTTGAAGTTATTGGATAAAACAGCACCTGTAACAATCGCAGTAACCAATGCGCCGCTTGAGCAAGTATTAAACGAGTTGGCAAAAAATCAACCTGTTCGGTTAATTTATAGGAATAAAACCATTATTGTTGGTGCAAAGTCTGCTACTAATCAGTCTTCATCAACAAGCAGGACTGTTTCTACTTCACAAGAGCAAATGGAGATTAGTGGTTTCGTTTCGAATGATAAGGGAGACCCTCTAGAAGGAGTCAGTATACAACTTACAGATGGAGGTAAAACTTTAGGACAAACAGGTAAAAACGGTCGTTTTTCTATTCTAGCATTCCCAAATGCTAATCTAACTTTTCGAATGCTTGGATTTGAGTCTAGTGCTGTAAATGTCAATGGTAAAACAGAATTGACGATACAGTTAAAGCAAGTGAATCAAGTGATTGAAGAAACGGTCGTGACAGGTTACGGAACATTAAGAAGGGAAAATTTTACCGGGGCAGCAAAAACGATCACACGGAAGGAAATTGAAAAATTTAATACAGGCAATGTTTTTTCCATGTTGCAGGCACTAGATCCATCCTTTAAAGTGGATGAACGAGTAGAAGCAGGGTCCAATCCAAATGTATTGCCTCAAATCAATATCCGCGGTATTTCCAGCGTTGGAGAATATGCTGTAAATGCCCCTTTGGTCATATTGGATGGGTTCGAAGTCGCACTAACTAATTTATATGATTTAGACATTAATCGCATTGAGAGTATTTCTTTATTAAAGGATGCCAGTTCAACAAGTTTATATGGTTCTAGAGGTGGTAATGGTGTCATAGTAATCGAAACTAGATTACCTAAAGATGGCAGATTTACCATTACCTATGATGCCAAACCAAACATGTCTTTTGTGGATTTGAGCGATTATAATTTAATGAATGCGAAGGAGAAGTTAGAATATGAACGATTAGCAGGAATATATGTGAGTGATACAGAAAATCCAGATTGGAATTTGATGGAGCAAGAAATGTATAATAACCTCTACCATGAGCGGTTAAAAAATGTACTATCTGGAGTAGACACCTATTGGTTAAAACAGCCAGTCCGCAATACATTCTCTGTCAATAACAGCATTCGTATGGAGGGAGGAAGCAGTGATGTACGCTACAGCTTGGAAGGAAATTACCATGATTATAAAGGCATCATGAAAGAATCTGGAAGAACCAGAGGTGGGGCAGGGTTCAACTTGATTTACCGTATTCCCAATGTGATTACTTTTAGAAACATAGCTACCTATCAATACACTAAAGGATATGAAAGTCCATTTGGAAATTTCAGTTATTACGCCGATTTAAATCCATATGAAAAGATGTTCGATGCCGAAGGGAAATACAATATTAGATTTGGAGAATTGGGGCAATATTATTCATTTGGTGATGATGTAATGTTTAATCCGCTTTATAATGCGCAATTAGGATTCAAAAATGAATCTGTGACACAGTTTATTAGCAACAACTTATCATTAGAATGGTTTATCAATTCGAAATTTACTTTAAGAGGTAAGGGGGCTATTTCTAGATTAATTGCCAACCATGATCAATACACTTCTCCATTTAATACAGCATTTTATAATGTTACTGATCCAACGCTAAAAGGAACCTATGCATTTGGAGATTCCTCCCAAATGGCCTATGAAGGTAGAATAGAGTTGCAGTATGCAAACATGATAAATAAGCACCAAATTAATGCGAGTATAGTTACTGAAGCACGAGCTTCCAACGTAATCGGGAATTCGCATATCGTCTCAGGATATGCAGACGATCGGTTTATCACGCCACAAATGGCATTAGGGTATCATATAAACACACTACCTGTTTCTATATCAAGACCCGTACGGGAAGTTGGATTCTTAGGTTCTTTATTCTATACCTATGACAATCGATATAATTTAAGTTTTACGGCAAGAAGCGATGGAGCATCAATTTATGGCCATGATAATCGCTTTGGAACATTCTGGTCTGCAGGGGCCTCGTATAATATACATAATGAGCGATGGTTTCCTAAAGGAGTGGTCAATCGACTGCGCGTTTTTGGAAATATAGGTACCAATAGTACTGTCAATAATTTTAATGCAGGTATGGTAAGTACATCTTACCGATTCGTCTCTGGGATGTATTACAACAATCAATATGCAGCGATGTATAGTGGGCAGGGAAACGCGAGTGTCAGGTGGCCTGAGCAGAAACAAACCAGCTTAGGTGTAGATGTTAACTTTTTAGATAACCTATTGAATTTGAATGTTTCTGTCTACGATCGTACCACCAATCGAATGATATCTGAAGTGACGGTAGCGCCATCCTTTGGATTTGCTAAAAATACATTTTTTCAAAATTTAGGAAAAGCACGGAATAGAGGATTTGAAGTCCTAGCCAATGCTCGCATCTATCAAGATACACCAAGTGATTTCACTTGGTACGTGACTGCGGGTGCCGTCCAAAACAGAAGCAAATTATTGGAAATTTCCAATGAACTGCGTGAATTAAATAATTCATTGGTAAGAACCGATGTATCTGGGAATGTTATTGCGCCTTCCACGTATTATGAGGAAGGACAATCGCTGGATATTATTCGTGCGGTACCATCGCTAGGGATTGATCCGGCTACGGGTCGAGAATTGTATGTAGATCGTCAAGGAAATTCAACCTACACTTGGAATGCAAGCAATCAGGTAGTCGTAGGAAATAAGGAACCTGATTTGTATGGCTCACTTGGAACCGCTGTAAATTACAAAGGGTTTTCTATCCAGATCAACTCCCTATACTCGTTGGGGGCAGATGTTTTCAATAATACCTTAATGAATAAAATTGAAAATAATTCACCTTATCTGAATGCCGATAAGCGTGTGTTGGAAGAGCGTTGGAAAGAGCCTGGAGATCAGGCGAAATATAAGTCTATCAGTGATCTTTCGGTAACACAAGTATCCAGTCGTTTTGTACAAAAAGAGAACTTTTGGCGCTTAGCCTCCGTAAACGTAAACTATAATTTTGCTGCAGTAGTTTTGGAGAAATTGAAGTTGCAGCGATTGAAATTAAACTTCTCCATGAATGACCCTTTCCGATTGAGTTCCGTAAGAATGGAAAGAGGCTTGGAATACCCTTATGCAAGGGAATATAATTTTGGTGTAATGGTTCAGTTTTAAGTGATGAAAAAGATATTATTTAGTTTAATAGCATTGGTTTTTCTTTCCAGTTGTGAGAAATTCCTAAATGTAAATCCAGAAAATAAAGCCTATGAGGAGAATCTATTTACAGATCGTAGTGGGTTTGAAACAGCCTTAGCTGGGGTATATGTAAGCATGAATTCACCCCAATTATACGGGAGGGAGATGAAATTTGGATTTTTAGAATCATTAGTTGGTACCTATACCAACCTAGGTTCATCACATCAATATTACCGGGCCTATCGCCATGAATATGGATACGATTTTCCAAAAACAAAGATTATGGATATTTGGGGAAATTTGTATAATGTTATTAATCAGGCAAATGTAATCCTTAAGAATGTAGAAACTATCCAAAACGATCCCCATTATGGATTAGTTAAAGGCGAAGCAATAGGGATTAAAGCACTTTTGCATTTGCAACTATTAAAATTGTTTGGACCTGTCATTCAAGAGGAAGGATTGGATGTAACAAGCATTCCCTATAAGGCCCAAGTTGAATATACTGGCGGACAATTTCCAACAGCTGCAGAAGTGATTTCTAACATTGAAGCTGATCTTGCCTTAGCAAGAACATTGATGGAAAATGATCCCATACGTACTAATCCCAGAACGGCCAATTTAAATGAGTTCTCCTACGAAAAATACAATAGCCTCATAGACCGAAGAGGAACGCGCATGAATTATTATGGTATTGTTTCCCTTCAAGCATTAGTTGCTCAATGGAAAGGAGATTTAACACAAGCAAAGACCTATGCAGAGGAGGTAATCGCTGAATTAGAGCGTACAGAGAGTTCCATTCATTTGGCCAGCGCTGGCGAATTGAGTCAAGCTCAAAATATCCGCTTACCTATGGAAAACATATTTGCCTTATTATCGCAGAATTTATTATCAAATGTGCAGGTTGTGCATCCAACTATCATTGATACACGATCATCGTCGACTTCACCTTTGTTATTTCCAAACTATAACTTTCATTTAAACAATTTATACAACGCAGCAGGTCATGGCTCTTTAAATGACTTTAGATTATTGAATTGGTTTGGACGTATCAGCACCACCAGTACGACTTGGAAATTGGTGAAATTTATTTTTGATCCGCTCTATGTATTTACCAATATGACCTATAAGCCCTTATATGAAAATAAGGTAATATCCCTGCATAGCCTGTATATGATTGCCGCTGAAGAATATGCGAAGAGCAATCCGAATAAGGCTATTGAATATTTGAATAAGGTTCGTAATGCAAGGAATGTCACAAACAACCTTTCTTATAGCGGTACCATGACGGAAGAATCCATCAAGAATTTAATATTCGATGAGATGCGAAAAGATAATATTGATGAAGGATACATGTTTACTGAATATAAACGCCTGTACAAAGCCATACATCGTGCATCAGCCGTTCAGCCAAGCCTGACTATCTTCAAATTACCTATTCCAGATGATGAATTATTATATAACCCTCAAAATTAATTTAAGATGAAAAGAAACAGTATAGTTGTGGTATTGATCTTATGCTTATTTGGTTGTAAAGAAAATATTTTGATAGATTATGATACCTCAGCATCCTATGTATATTTTGCCTATCCCAATTCCAATAAGAGAAGTGTAGAAAAATATACCGATAGTTTATATTATAGCTTTGCGGCAGATGAAGACTTAACACTTACGGAAAAAACCATTAAAATTCCAATGAAAATAGCGGGTTTATCCGCATCAGAAAATAGGTCCTTTAAATATGTAATTAGTGATAGTTCAGATTATGATGAGTCTTTAATTAGTATATCAGAACCGATGATCGCTGGGAACAAATACGAAGACACCTTGCTATTGAAGATCAAAAGAGCACCTATTCTTTCGGAGAAAGAGATGATGATCAAATTAGATATAGAATCCAATGAAAACTTTATTAAGGGACATCAGTACAATCAATCTATTAAATTGGTGTTTAGCGATATATTGGTGGAACCAACTTGGTGGAATACTTGGAGAAGGTATTTTGGACCTTTTCATAAGGAAATTTTCCAAAAGTGGATGCAGATCTATTATTTAGGAGCTGATATGAGTCCACACCTGACAGAAGGTACACCAGGACCAATATATTATTGGAATAACATGCCCTCATCTGCTACAGCAACTTGGTATCCCATAACCTTTATGTATATGGGAATACTGAAGGACTACTTTGCGAATAATGTAGTTTATCCAAATGGAGATAGCAGTCAAGAACGAATATTACTACCCTAATTAAGAATCACAGAAATGAAAAATATAATCTATTCCCTTATAGGCTTTTTAACGGTACTTATGTTTGCTGCCTGTTCAAAAGATTCGGGATCATACACTTATAAAACAATAAATGAAATCAGTATTACCAATGTTTTAGAAGGTGATCACAATACCGAAAGGATATATAATTTACCATTTAAAGATACCATGACTATCAATCCTATTGTTGTCGGTAGTATTTCGGGAACGAACCATAGTAAGCTAACTTTTGAGTGGAAGGTAAATCATGAAGTCATTTCAAATACGCTAAAATTTAATTATGTAGCCGATAAAGAATACGGAAAATTACCAGGAGAATTTATTGTAACCGATGAGGAAACGGGAATAAAAAAAACATTTAACTTTTTTGTCAATGTAATCAACCCCTATAAATTAGGTTATTATTTGCTTTCCAAAAATGCAGCTAATGAAAGTATTTTGTATTGCAGGTCAACATTAAGCCAATCTAAAAAATTTGAAAAGGTACTTATTCCTAATGTTGATCTAGGTAAAAACCCATTGACATTAGGTGGCATGAGGCAATATGGAAATTCCAGTACAGATTATTATAATCGATTGGTAATTGGGGTTAAAAATGCAAGCTACCCAGTGATTATGATTGATTCAAGGGAGTTTCTACCGGTATTGTTATACAATACGGATTCGTATGTAGGGGATAAGACCAATTTTAAGTTTGAACCTACGGAGGTGGTTACCGATCCATTTAACCCGATCATTTATGTGGTTAATAATGGAAAGATTCATGTATTACAAAAAGGCGCTATTGGATTGCATATTTTAAGAAATGATCCAAAAGATTATTTCGCAGGGTTAAACAGTATTGTTCCGCCATATAGCAATGGGCAGTACTTTTTAAGTTTTTATGATCAAAAAAACAAAAGTATGCGGGTTGTGGACCATGCCTTATCGGGTATAGCCTACAACTACACCATCAGTTATGATCAAATTACTAAGCCCTCAATATTCGAGAACCAAAGCTATCTTACCGGTCGTCAAGCTAGTATTGGTTCTGAAATAAAAATGGTTTATTTAATGCGAGAAGGCAATAATTTGATTTCTTACATGGTAAACTATAATAGCAATTATATCCCCAGTAGTATGGATAAGATTGCGGAGGCTCCAATCCCAGGAGACGGTAATATTCGATTTTCCACTTATGACTTTAGAAATAACTTCTGGTATGTCGCGACAAGTAAAGCCATCTATAGAGCATCTCATTTAGGCTTGGAATTTCAAAATTATGTAACGCTACCCAATGGAGAAAATGGCGTTATTAAAACCTTCAAATTGGAGAATGAGAAATTGATCGTCGCTACGTATGATGAGCAGTTTGTTGGAGAAAAGAAAAGTTCCGTGTATGTGTATGATATAAATACGAAGGATTTAGAAATTCAAGACAAGCATGTTGCAGAAGAAGTCGTAGATGTTTTTGCAGGTATATAAATATAAATAATTGGATAAATAACCATTTAAAATAATGAAAATAATATCGCTACTGTTGTTCGTATGCCTATCCACTGTAGGCTTTGCACAAGAATTAAAACCTTTTCAAATAAAAGCTATCAATGTTCCTGATGGAAAAAAAGTCTTTTTGATGTATTATTCTTTTGAGGATGATGAGAAGTTGCTGGATTCAGCAACGGTAAAGGATGGCAAGTTTTCCATTTCAGGAGAATTAAAAGGGGTTTCCTATGCAGGAATATTATTCCGAGAAAACATCAATAACCAGAATGAGCGGAGTACGAAAGACACCTGGTTTTATTTAAATCCCGGAGAAAATCTGATGGATTTTTCTAAAGATGAGAAAATTACAGGAGGTTCAGCAGATGTGCTTAAGTATTTAGCATTTAAAAAGGAGGTTGAAGATAAACGGAGTTTTTATAAATCTGCTGAATATCTAGAAAAAAGAAAAGACATTGATGCATTAATGGCTCAGGTTAATGAAAAGGAGAAGGAGTTAACTAAAGTGTATGGTAATCCTAAGGATGTATTTCAAAAAGCTAAGTTGGACTTTGTAAAAAATAATCCTGCCAATCCATTAAGCTTACTGTTTGTTGAAGATTTATCCGGACCAAAACCAAATGCAGAAGAGATCTTTCCCATTTTTAATAGTTTATCAAGCGAATTGAGGTCTTCGAAAAAAGGCAAACGCTTTGAGACTATGCTTAAAGGATTAGCTTTCGTAGTCGGAGCGCAGTCCGTAGACTTTGGACAAAATTCTCCTGATGGAAAACTCGTTAAATTATCTGATTTGAAAGGTAAATATGTGTTGGTGGATTTTTGGGCTTCTTGGTGCGTGCCTTGTAGGCAGGAAAACCCAAATATTGTCAAAGCGTACAGGCAATACAAGGATAAGAACTTTGAAATTCTTGCAGTTTCATTAGACAACGATAAAGCAAGTTGGGAGAAAGCCATCAAAGATGATCAGTTAGGCTGGTTGCATATTTCAGATTTAAAAGGATGGAAAAATGAAGTTGCCGGTATATATGCCATACGATCTGTGCCGAGTAATTTTTTAGTAGACCCTCAAGGTAAAATTATTGCCAAAAACCTGCGAGGAGAAGAATTAGAGAAAGCATTAGCTCAGCTTATTAAATAGTTTTCAATATATCAATTAAAAGACCTTCTAATGTTTTTAGAAGGTCTTTTCTGTAGGATGCGGTGGACAGTTAATTTTAGATTTATGGAACTAAGCATCCTTTATTCTATCAGGCTTTGGAGGACAGCGCTATTGCTTATAACCACTGCATTTCAAACAACTTGCCGATATTTCTTTTCAATTTTTCTTTAACTTCTTCCATATCCAGGGGGTATCCTAGCTCTCTTTCCATGGAAGTCACATCTTTATCATCGATTCCGCAAGGAATTATATTAGCAAAATAATCTAAATCCACATTCACATTGAATGCAAAACCATGCATGCTTACCCATCTAGAAGCACGAACTCCGAGTGCACAAATCTTTCTTGCGCGATCATTATCTGCATCTAACCAAACTCCAGTATATCCAGGATAACGGCCAGCCGTTATTTGATATTCGGCTAAAGTTAAAATAATAGCTTCTTCCAATGTTCTTAGGTAAAGATGAATATCCGTAAAGAAATTATCCAAATCTAAGATGGGATATCCCACAATCTGACCGGGTCCATGGTAAGTGATGTCTCCACCCCGGTTAATTTTATAAAAACGAGCCTCTTTTTCTTTTAGGCCTGCTTCATCCAATAGTAAATAGTCTTCATGGCCACTTTTACCTAAGGTATAGACGTGCGGATGTTCCGTGAATATCAGGTAATTTGGTGTAGCTTCTTCGCTGTTGTTAAGTCTATTCTGATGTTTTATCGCCAAGGTTTTTGCAAAGATTTCCTCTTGACTATCCCAAGCTTCCTGATAATCTTTGGTTCCCCAGTCGATAAATTTTACGGCTTTATTTTTCATGAAGTGTATTAGTACAACAAATTGTTATAAGGGTATCGCTCATTGTGCATTTTGACAATCACCTCGTACAATTTGCTTTTAAATTCCTCAATATTCACTTTGTCAGTTGCTGAAATAAAAATTGCAGGATCTGCATTTTTCGCCATCCATGAATTTCTAAAATCATCCAATGTTACTTTTATCTCTTCGCCTTCTTCATCCACTTCTACCGGTGGTTTGTAAGCATCAATTTTATTAAACACGGTGATAATGGGTTTGTCTACGGCACCAATATCCTTTAACGTTTCATTTACCGCACGGATATGATCTTCAAAATAAGGATGTGAAATGTCCACTACATGGATCAATACATCTGCTTCCCGCACCTCATCCAAGGTAGATTTAAAACACTCCACCAAATGATGTGGGAGCTTGCGTATAAATCCTACGGTATCGGATAATAAGAAAGGTAAATTATCGATTACGACTTTACGAACAGTAGTATCCAGTGTAGCAAACAATTTGTTCTCAATTAATACTTCCGATTTTGAAATCATGTTCATGATCGTTGATTTGCCCACATTCGTATATCCTACGAGGGCCACACGAATCATTTCCCCACGATTCTTTCGTTGTGTTTCATTCTGTTTGTCGATATGTTTAAGGCGTTCTTTGAACAAAGATATTTTATTCAAGATCATCCTTCTATCACTCTCTATCTGACTTTCCCCAGGTCCACGCATACCTATACCCCCGCGTTGGCGTTCCAAGTGGGTCCACATACGCGTAAGTCGTGGTAGTAAATATTGCAATTGTGCCAATTCTACCTGTGTTTTAGCCTGTGCAGTTTGCGCATGCTTCGCAAAGATATCTAGGATTAAATTGGAGCGATCTAGGATTTTAATTTTCAAATACTTCTCAATATTACGCAGCTGAGAAGGCGATAGCTCATCATCAAACACCAAGATGTCTATTTCTTCCGCTTCTACAAATTCTTTGATTTCGTCCAATTTTCCACTACCCACAAATGTCGCGCGGTCAGGATAAGCTAGTTTTTGGGTAAAAACACCCTTCGTAATACCACCAGCAGTACTAACTAAAAATTCAAGTTCTTCTAAATACTCTTTAGCAGTTTGTTCCGAAACATCTGGAGTTATTACACTTACCAATACCGCTGTTTCTGGTTTTATTGCTGTGTCATATATTTTAATTCTAGCCATGTAGTATGTTTAAAAATGTAATGTTCCTTATTCCCAATAAAGTAAAATAAAGAAATACCCTTGTTATAAAACAAGAATACAAAGGTAAGGTTTTTAGGATATTTTGTCCCAAGAAATAGCTGGGGTGCTGCGATGTAGAAAATTTCGAAGGATATTATTTCTTTCCATTGACAATTCGGCATCTTCCTTAAAGATTGCAATCACTGATTCCCTTGTTTCAATTAATATAGATTGATCCTTAGCGAGGTCGGCAATCTTCATGTCTAAGACTCCAGATTGTTGCGTTCCGGAAAGATCTCCTGGGCCTCGCAATTCTAGGTCAACCTCAGCAATCTCAAAACCATCATTCGTACGTACCATCGTTTCCAGTCGAGTTCGCCCTTCCTTACTTAATTTTTGACCAGACATCAGGATACAAAACGATTGCTCCGCGCCTCGACCTACACGGCCCCGCAATTGGTGTAATTGGGATAAACCAAAACGTTCCGCATTTTCAATCACCATAACCGATGCATTCGGTACATTTACCCCTACTTCAATGACGGTAGTTGCGACCATTATTTGGGTTTCCCCTTTTACAAAGCGTTGCATCTCAAAATCTTTATCCTTCACCGGCATTTTCCCATGGACGATACTGATTTTATAGTTCGGAAGCGGGAATTCTCGCAATAGTCCTTCTAATCCGGCTTCCAAATACAATAGATCCATTTTTTCACTCTCCTTGATTAATGGATATACGATATAAACTTGACGACCTTTGGCTATTTCTTCCCGCATAAACCCAAAAACCCTTAATCGTTGATTTTCGAAGAAATGGATTGTTTTGATCGGTTTCCGACCTGCTGGTAATTCATCAATGACCGATATATCTAAGTCGCCATACATCGTCATGGCCAAGGTTCTTGGTATGGGAGTTGCCGTCATGACCAACATATGCGGCGGAATAGTATTCTTGCGCCACAATTTGGCACGTTGTTCTACGCCGAAGCGATGTTGTTCATCAATGACTACGAATCCTATGTTTTTGAATATTACTTTATCCTCTATTAAGGCATGTGTACCAATTAATATATCCAACCGTCCATCTTCCAATTCTTGGTGGATAACTTTTCGGGCTTTGGCTCCTGTAGAGCCTGTTAGTAGCTTGATATTGCAAAAATCTTCTCCCAGTAAGCTGGTTATGCCCAGGTAATGTTGTCGAGCCAAGATTTCTGTTGGTGCCATCATACAAGCTTGAAAACCATTATCAATCGCAAGTAACATGCTCATTAACGCGACCACTGTTTTTCCAGAACCCACATCGCCCTGTACCAATCGATTCATTTGTGCCCCCGTTTGGCAGTCGATTCGAATTTCTTTAACCACTCTTTTCTGCGCATTTGTTAATGGAAAAGGCAATTTTTGGGAATAAAAATGGTTGAATTTTTCGCCTACTTGTTTGAAAATATGTCCTTTATATTTTTTCGTGTTCAATTGTTTATTATTCAATAACCTTAACTGGATAAAAAACAATTCTTCGAATTTTAGCCTACGAATGGCATCTTTTAATTGCTGCTCATTTTTAGGAAAGTGAATGGTTAGTAAGGCATTTGGATAGCTGATTAATTGATGCTTTTGCATCAGGTAATCAGGCAATGTTTCTGGAATAGTTCTAAAGACTGTTTCAAAAGCAGTTTGCACGAGTTTTTGAATGCCTTTACTGTCCAAATTAAATTTCTTCAACTTCTCCGTAGATGAATATACGGGTTGCATGCTGAGGTTTCCCGTTTTCTTTTCTTGACTTTGGTAAAGTTCCATTTCCGGATGCGTAATGGAAATGCTGCCATTAAATTCCGTAGGCTTCCCATAGATGATATACACAGCACCTACTTGCAGACTTTTTTTGAGCCAGGTAAGACTTTGAAACCAAACCAATTCCACGACTCCAGTTTCATCTTTAAATTGTCCAATGATTCGCCTAGCACGCTTTTCGCCAACTTCTTGCAGGCTAATTAATCGTCCCATCACCTGGGCCGAAAGCATGTCGCTATGTAATTGTCGAATTTTATGGAATTGGGTCCGGTCGATGTATCTAAATGGGTAATGCGTAAGTAAATCGCCAATAGTGAATATGAGCAATTCCTTTTTCAGCACATCAGCTTTTTGAGGGCCAACGCCTTTTAGATATTCTATGGGAGTAATTTGTGAAAGTTCTGCCATCTGATAAACCCCACTAAATTAGCAAATTTTGCGGAAAATTATCCTTATAGCAAGAACTCAGCGGAATTGCCGGTGAATTGGAGAGCTATACTTCTTAATAGTTATTATATACGAGTAAGGCTTTTCCATCTTTACAAATTACGCGATGTGGAGGTAAGATCGATTCACAAGTGGAGACAATATTGTAGTTGATATTAAATTCTTTCTCCATATCGTTATAATCCAAAATTTGTTGTTTAAATTTTTCTTGATCTATATTATCTGGATAGGCTAAAAACTCTTGAAATCCCCCACAGGCTCTATTTCCTAAACCAATGATTGTCCATTCCATTGTTGCCTCACAGGAGAAGGATGAATAGATTTTTTTAATCGCTTCATATTCTTGAATTAATTGCTTTTGATCATGGTCTTTCATCGTAGACTGATTTGATTTTGAACAAGCAAAAATTAAAAACAAGGCAATTGCTAAAGTCAAAAGTTTCATAATTAGGGGTTTATATCGTTTTGTAATACGGAGTAAACGGTGGTTAGGGACGAGATGCTACAGCATCATCACATTTTATAGGTATTATTTATTGGGTTCAGGCTTAGCGGTCTATAATTGCTAAGGGGTTTGGAAGTTTGTTTTCTTTCAAAGGGATTCAGCGGGGGAAATATGGAATAGAATCGGTTATTAGTCGGATTTCCTTTGCTTTTTTACGAGTCAGTTCCGACTAATGTGTGTAGGAGATCCGAAGAAGATCCGATGGAGATGCAAATTTAACTAGGAAAATTGAGACAGGTTCTATGGGAAAATTGAGCCATATTAGGCAGGATAATTGACGTGATAAAATTAAGGCTCCTGGATTTTTAATCCAGGAGCCTTAGCGTATGCTTGTCTAAATTTTATAATTAGTCTTTCCAGGCAATAACAGAAATTTCAACATTAACTTCTTTAGGAAGGGTTTTTACTGCTACACATTCTCTGGCAGGTTGATTTTCTTTAAAGTATTGGGCATAGACCTCATTGACAGTGGCAAAATAATCCATACTACTTAAAAAAATGGATGTTTTTACAACATCATCAAAGCTGTAGCCGGCATTTTTAAGGATGGCTTCTACATTTTTTAATACCTGATGTGCTTCATCTGCTACGCCAGTACTTATTAGTTCCATGGATTCCGGAATTAGCGGGATTTGACCTGATACATATAAGGTATTTCCTGCCTTTATCGCTTGGTTGTAAGGTCCTATTGCTGCGGGAGCTTTCTCTGTATTTAAAATTTCTTTGTTGGCCATATTCTTTATTCGTTAATTTTTTATCCTTCTATAGCTAATTAAAAAGATGATATGAGGGGTAAGCGTCTAAAAATAGAGCAGTAAATTATCATATTACTTTTTAGATTGCAATGGACTAATATACGATTAGGTGATTGAATTTTCAATTTAAAATCGCAATAAGTAACTTGCAACATGGAAGGAAAATATGCAATATATAATGGGACAATCTACAGTGGATATGACTGCTTCACGGATCATGCGCTCCTAATCGAAGGAGATCGTATTGTTGAAATCGTGGATCGTCAAGGTATTCCTGATGGGTTTGAACGGATAGACGCACAAGGGGCAAATATTTGTCCAGGCTTAATTGATTTACAAATCTATGGAACAGGAGAGGATCTCTATTCTGCTGAATTAAGTCCTGAGTCACTGTTAAGGATTGATGAACAATTGATCGCTCAAGGATGTACATCTTATTTGTTGACTTTAGCTACTAATAGTATTGATGTTTTCAAAAAAGCGACTCAGGTATATCGAGCAACGCAACCATTGGCTGGTTTAGGTCTACATTTGGAAGGTCCATTTTTAAATGCAAAGAAAAAAGGGGCACATCCTGAAGAATATATTATCACTGCGGATATGGATCTGTTGAAGGATTTGTTGGAAGGCCAAAACGACATAGTTCGTATGATGACGGTGGCTCCCGAACTATTGACTGAACCTTGTTTAGCCTACTTACAGCATTCGGGTATTTTAATATCTGCAGGTCACAGTGCCGCAACAATGGAACAAGCTACACAGGCTTTTGACTCGGGCATACCTACAGTAACGCACTTATGGAATGCGATGTCTCCATTACATCACCGGGATGTGGGCTTGGCAGGTGCTGCTTTTAATCATAAAGAGGTTTGTGCTTCTATCATAGTAGATGGCATCCATGTAAGTTATGAGGCCGTCAAAATCAGTAAAAACCTGATGGGAGAACGGTTATTCCTGATTACAGATGCAGTGGCCAAGTGTAATAAAGGGATTTATCAACATATCTTCAAAGGAGATCATTTTGCAATGCCCGATGGAACATTATCAGGTTCATCATTGACCATGTTGCAAGCGATAAAACATTGTGTAAAACATGTGCATCTCTCCTTGGAAGAAAGTATTCGAATGGCCACTTTATATCCAGCACGATTATTAAAAAGAAATGACATTGGACAATTTGAGAAGAATTCTCTTGCGAATGTATTAATATTCAACGATGATTATGAGGTGATTAGCGTTGTTTTTCAGGGAGATGTGAAATCCTACGGATAAAGAATATGTGCAACTTGACTTAACGATAATAAAAAGTGTAGTTTTGTATGTTAGAATGATTTTAAGATGAGAAGATTATTACCGTTAGCATTCCTTGCTATTTTATTCCTAGCAATCACAGCTTGTAAGTCTAAGAAACAGGCGAATAAGAATAAAAAGCAAGAATCTATTGAAGCCGTACAAGAGTCTCAGGTCAATAAACCTGAACCGATCGTCGTTGAAGAGAATAAAAATAAGGAAGTTCCAGACAAAAAGGAGCTGCCTAAAGTTGCGGTCAAAAAATTGGAGGAAAAACCTGTTTTTAAAGCAGATCTTCCTGCTGCACCCCGGGAGTTTCGCGCAGCGTGGATCGCTACGGTAGCCAATATCAATTGGCCAAGTAAAAATAATTTAAGTACGGAACAACAAAAACAAGAAGCTATCAATTTGTTGGATTTGTTGAAAGAGAACAATTTTAATGCGGTTATTTTTCAAGTTCGCCCATCTGCAGATGCCTTATACAATTCATCTTTAGAGCCCTGGTCTTACTTTTTGACCGGGAGTATTGGGAAATCTCCTAGTCCATATTATGATCCATTGGAGTTTTGGGTGGCAGAGGCGCATAAACGGGGTTTAGAATTGCATGTTTGGTTAAATCCGTATCGTGCACATCATAGTAATGGCGGCGTAGTCACTAGTGAATCGATGGTTAAAAAAGCAGCTGATCATGTCGTTCGATTGCGAAATGGCATGTATTGGTTTGATCCTGCAAATCAAGCAACTCAGGATCATGCTTCGGCGGTAGTACGTGATATTGTAAAGCGTTATGATATTGACGGTGTTCATTTTGATGATTATTTTTATCCCTATGCCTCATATAATGGTGGCGCAGACTTTCCAGATGATGCAACCTGGACAGCTTATAAACGTACTGGTGGATCTTTAAGTCGCCCGGATTGGCGTCGTGATCATGTAAATAAATTTATAAAACGTATTTATCAAGAAATCAAAGCAGAAAAACCTTTTGTAAAGTTTGGACTTAGTCCATTCGGTATTTGGAAACCGGGTTTCCCTGCAGGAGTGGTGGGCAGTTCCCAGTACGATGAATTATATGCGGATGCTAAATTATGGTTGAATGAGGGATGGATTGATTATTTTACGCCTCAATTGTATTGGCCTATTGACCCGCCGAAGCAAAGTTTTTCAGCCTTATTAAAATGGTGGCAATCCGAAAATAAGCATCAAAGGCATCTTTGGCCAGGATTGAATACCGTCGAGGTACGTGCGCCAAATCGTACGGAAGAAATCAAAAGGCAAATTGAAGTGACTCGAGAAATTACGCCAAAAAGTGTAGGAGCAGTGCATTGGAGTATTGCTGGTTTAACAAAAAACCCAACTTTATTAAAGGAATTGCGCGAAGGTTTGTACCGTGAAAATGCCTTGGTTCCTGCTTCACCATGGCTGTCTTCGAATCCTATTTTACAACCTACCTTAATGCTAAGCAAACAGCCAAGTAGTATTTTTGCGAAGTGGTTACATAAACAATCTGAACAAGTGTTTAAATGGGTAGTTTATAGCAAATATGGTGAACATTGGAATTTGGAAATTTTGGATGCAGCTCAGACTGAAATGAGTCTACCTAAAATAAAGAATGGACAAAAATTATCAGCTGTTGCGGTAAAAGCAGTAGATCGTTTAGGAAATGAAGGTGAATATATCGGTGAAGAAGTAGAATAAACCAAACATGCTCCTAAGCAAAGAAAGCCGAATAGCGTATTAAAGCTATTCGGCTTTTTAGTGGGCTCTAATTTAGAAGTTAGTAAAGTCACAAGAAAGTTACTTTAGTGTGTTTATTGTACACTAAGTTTTGCAATCGTTTGCATCAACCATTTGTTTTTATTCATTAGAACCCTCATTTTCAATAAAAAAATAATTTTCCAATTAAGTATGTTTGCGTTTTTTAGCGGTCTTACATTGGCTTAATTAGTAATTGTTGCACAAAAATTTACAAATTGTGCGTAATTATGCGTGATTTGTTTTATTTTTATCATGAAATATTGATGAATCTGCATTTACATCATGAACTACTAATGAAAAATTATTTTATTCATACCGCACTTCTAGGCGTTTTTTTAATGAATAGTTGTGGAACAAGCCAAAAAACAACGCCATCTTCAGCAGCTACTGTAAAGACTTCCGAATATAATCAGCAAGTAATCCTACCAGCTGCAGATCGATTGACGGCGTACCTTCCTCAGTTGAAAGGGAAAAAAGTGGGATTGATGGGAAATCAAACGACCATAGTTGGCGCTGAAAAAGAACATTTAGTGGATGTACTGCTGCGGGAGAACGTGGATTTGAAATTTGGTTTTGCTCCTGAGCATGGTTTTAGAGGGGATATTGAACGCGGGGAAAAGGTGAGCAATGCCGTGGATAAGAAAACGGGATTGCCCTTGTTTACCTTATATGGTAAAAATGAAAAGCAAGATTCTATAGTAAATTCTATTGATGTGATGATTTTTGATCTGCAAGATGTGGGAGCGCGTTTTTATACGTACATCACTTCCTTGCACGAGGTCATGGAATTGTGTGCAAAACATGATAAGCAATTGATAGTTTTAGATCGCCCAAATCCATGTGGAGATCAAGTGGATGGACCAGTGCGTAAAGATGATAAATTTAAATCTGGGGTATCCTTTCATAAAATTGCTATGATTCATGGATTGACCGTTGGAGAACTAGCACACATGATCAATGGGGAAAAATGGTTAAAAGACGGTAAACAATGTAAGGTAACAGTAATTCCTGTAGAAAATTACACCCATGCTAGCAAATATGAATTACCTGTAATGCCGTCTCCTAGTCTTCCAAATCATTTGTCTGTACGTTTATATTCCTCATTATGTTTATTCGAAGGAACGGATATTTCAGTAGGTCGTGGTACAGATTGGCCATTTCAAGTGGTTGGATACACCAATCCAGTTTATGGTGATTTTACATTTACCCCAGGAGAAAAAGCTGGAATGGTAAAGCATGTAGAGGGTAAAGGAGAAGTAAACTATGGATTAGATTTAAGGGAATTAGATCCGGATAAAGAAAAGTTTACCTTGAAGTATCTCTTACATTTTTACAAAAATATGCCAGATAAATCTAAGTTTTTTGCAAGGGCAGAATTCTTTGATAAGTTGGCTGGTACCGATGAATTAAGGAAGCAAATTATAGCTGGAAAGTCAGAGGCTGAGATTCGGAAGAGCTGGGAACCGGAACTAAAAGCCTATAAAGAGCTTCGTAAAAAATATTTACTCTACCCAGATTTTGAATGAAAAACAAAGGGCTCATGATTTCTTGAGCCCTATATTGTTATTGAAACAACGTGCGCATTATAGCATTCTATAATGTTTTTTTAGACGAAATTATGCAGGTTTCTTCATGTTTTAAATGAAATAGACCTAATTATGATAACTCAAATTTTTAATATTTAATCATTTAGCAATGCGAAGACTTCTACTCTTTTCTCTCGCTCTAGGTCTAACCATGCCAAGCTATGCCTCCATTTATGGAAGAACTGGTTTTGGAGCCCTAGAAAAATCTGCTGATTGGAAATCAGCATCAGCTGTATACCAGAATCCTATTTCTGGAACAGTCACAGGGTCTACAGGTCCTATCGCTGGTGTCACAGTAAATGTGCTAGGTAGTAACCAAACTACCGTAACTGATGCCAATGGTAAATACAGTATTACAGCAGCTGTAGGTTCTACATTAAAATTTACATTTGTAGGTTTTGAATCTAAACAAGTAACCGTATCTGGTAATACATTAAATGTATTCCTAGACCCATCAAGCGACAGCTTGGACGAAGTGGTTGTCGTAGGTTATGGTACTCAAAAACGCTCGAATGTAACCGGTGCTGTGAGTTCTGTAGATGTGGAAAAAACATTTAAAACAAGACCAATAACAGATGTTGGTAAGGCACTTCAAGGTTCTGTACCAGGACTAACGATTACTTCCCCAAGTGGAGATTTAGGAACCAATCCAACCATTCGATTACGTGGGGTAACGGGATCATTAAATGCGGGATCAGCATCTCCATTAATCCTCGTAGATAACGTGGAAGTTCCGAATTTACAAATGGTGAATCCGGAAGATATTTCCAGTGTTTCAGTATTAAAAGATGCGGCATCTACTTCCGTTTATGGAACAAGAGCGGCATGGGGGGTAATTTTAATTACAACAAAAACAGGGCGTAAAGATACGCCAAATCAATTATCGTATTCGAACAATTTCTCTTGGCAAAAGCCTACGGAGATCTTAGAAATTGCAAATGCAGCGGATGGAGCTCAAGTAGCGCTAAATGCTATGCAACGTACAAATCCTAATACGAATGTATTTGGTGCAGTAGGAGTAAACTATGATCAAACTGCCATCGAGAAAATGCGTGAATGGGAAAAATTATATGGCGGACAAGATTTAGGAAATGAATTGGTGCAAGGCCGTGACTGGGAAGTCCGTGGAGGTAGATTATTTTTCTATCGCCCTTGGGATGCTGCCGCCATGTATATGAATAAATTTTCTCCTCAACAAACCCATAACGTGAATCTAAATGGAGGAAGTAGTGCTATTTCCTATAACTTAGGTTTAGGGTATATCGATCAAAAAGGGGTGTTGAAAGTTAATCCAGATAAATTTACGCGGTATAACTTGAATGCGTCGATTGATGCTAAAGTAAATAAATGGGTATCGGTACGCAGTAAGTTATTGTATTCAAATACCACTAAAACTGCACCATACTCTTTTGGTGGAGGGACATATGACCCTTGGTTTTATTTGTACAGATGGCAGAAGGTATTCCCATATGGTACGATAGGTGGTAACCCAACTCGTAATGCCATTACGGAAGTGGAGCAAGCAAAAATGAATGAATATAAAATGGGTATGACTAGGATTAACCTAGGAACGACCTTAAATATCATTGATGGTTTAACCTTTGATGCGGATTATACCTATACGAATTATGGTGCAAGAGATCATATCGTTGGTGGATCGGTAGCAGGGGTAGATTTTTGGGCTGGTGGAGGCGATATGCCATACCGCACATTCACATCTGCGGCGCATGATCGTGTAAATTATACCTCCTACTACCAAGATAGGCATGTATTCAACGGATTTTTCAATTACAATAAAGTAATTGGTGATCATGATTTGAAATTTACTGCCGGTATGAACATGGAAATGTATCAAGGTGGAGACCACTTTTCTCAAAAAATGCAATTGATGGATCCAGATAAAGGCGAATTAGCTTTAGCTACTGGAGTTCAAACTGCAGGAAGTTCATTAGGAAATTGGGCAACACTAGGTTATATAGGACGTATTAACTACGCATTTAAAAACAGATACTTGTTGCAAGTGAGTGGACGTCAAGATGGATCTTCTCGCTTTCCTTCCTCCGATCGTTGGGCATTTTTCCCAGCTATGTCTGCAGGATGGGTAGTTACTGAAGAAGGATTTATGGATCCTTTGAAACCGGTATTATCTTTTATGAAAATTAGAGGATCTTACGGTATGGTTGGAAATCAAAACGTGGGAACCAATGCGTTTATCTCCACCATGAATCCAACATCTTCTGGATGGTTGGTTGGAGACGCCTTCTTAAACACCGTTGGAACACCGACCGTAGTTTCACCTACGTTAACTTGGGAAAAAGTAACCGATGTAGATTTTGGTGCTGATTTTGGTTTATTTAGAGATCGCTTAAATGTAACTTTTGATTGGTTTAAAAGAACTACGAGTGATATGCTAAGTAGTGGATCGACTTTACCAGGTTCTTTCGGAGCAAATCCACCACGTGTAAATGCAGGTGCTATGGAAACGAAAGGTTGGGAATCGGAAGTGAAATTTAGACATTCCTTCGATAACGGATTATTTTTCAGTGTTTCAGGACAGTTGAGTGATTTCAAGGAACGTATTACCAAGTTTAATAATGCAACTCGCTTAATTACGTCTAACTATGAAGGTAGAGTGATCGGTGAAGTTTGGGGTTATGAAACGGATCGTTTCTTTTCAAAAGACGATTTTCAACAAGATGGAAATGGTGATTTGTTAAAAGATGCTGCAGGTAAATGGATCTTGAATGATGGTATTGCAGATCAGAAACAATTTGAAAGTGGTTGGTTCTTTTATGGACCTGGTGATATCAAGTATAAAGACTTAGATGGAGACGGTAAAATTTCTACTGGAGACGGTACTGTGGAGAACCCAGGTGATCGTAAGATCATAGGTTATAGCAATCCAAGATATCAATATGGATTTCGTTTAGATATGGAATTCAAAGGTTTTGATTTGGGCGTGTTTTTCCAAGGAGTAGGTCAACGTAGTCAATGGGCAAGTGGGACAGTTTTTGTTCCAGGATTCCGTCCAGGAGAAGCGTGGTACGAGCATCAATTGGATTATTGGACAGAAGATAATCCGAATGCGTATTATCCACGCCCTACTGATCAAGGACAAAGCAATGCGACTAGAAATTTTATGCCGCAGACCAAGTACTTAATGGATATGTCTTATTTGCGATTGAAAAACTTAACCATAGGATATTCCTTACCTAAGCATTTGGTAGAGCGTGCGAAGTTTAGCAGAGCACGTATCTTCTTTAGTGGCGAGAATTTGTTTGAGAAAAAGAATACGAATATTCCAATCGACCCAGAAACGGATTATACCAGTTGGGGTATCAATGATGGAAATTCCTTTGGTCGCGTTTATCCATTCCAAAGATCCTTTTCTTTTGGTGTTCAATTAGGGTTATAATATAAATTGAATCTTAACATGAAATTTATTAATAAGATCGTTGCTTTTATAGGAATTATAGGAACAACAGCAGTTTTCACGGGTTGTAGTAAAGATTTCTTGGAGAAATATCCCCAAGATACGATGACAGATGAAGATTTTTGGACCAAAGAGGAAAATATCAGAACATTCTCTTATGGTTTTTATACCGGTTATTTTACGGGATATGGTTCTGGATTTACTTGGGGAAATTATTTTTCAGGTCAAGCCTTTAATGATGATTTTGCAAGCTCTAGTCCTGGCGAATTCACGAGAATCGTTCCGGAAACAGGTGGAGGATGGGGCTTTACTTGGGTACGAAAAGCGAATGTGTTTTTAGAACGTATTCAACGTGCTCCTATATCTGAAGAGGCTAATAAACATTGGTCTGGTGTAGCTCGCTTTTTCCGTGCGATGGAATACCACGATATGGTAAGCCGATTTGGAGATGTGCCATTTTATGATCAAGTGATTAGCGAAACGGATTTAACCACTTTGTATAAACCACGCGACCCTAGAAGTTTGGTTGTAGACAAGATTCTTGAAGATCTACAGTTTGCGGCCGAAAATGTTCGGGTAGCTGATGTCGGTGAAAAGGGATTATATGTAAATAAAGATGTGGTTTTAGCATTCATGTCTCGCATTATGTTGTTTCAAGGGACTTGGTTGAAATACCATACAACCGATCAAGCACGCGCAAAAACTTATTTAGAAGCTGCTAAATGGGCTTCTAATGAGTTGATAACGTCGAAAAGATATACTTTAGGCCCTAATTATAGAGATTTATTTTCTTCGTTGAGCTTAACAGGTAACCCAGAAATGATCATGTATAGACGTTATGTGACTGGTTTGTTAACTCATGCATTAATGTCTTATAACAATAAGGAAGCACAAACAGGAATTTCTCGTGATGCAGTACGAAGCTATTTGTCAAAAGATGGTCTTCCTGTAGATCAGTCGCCTTTGTATCAGGGAGATCATTCGATCGCTGATGTATTGACTGATCGTGACCCTCGTTTAAATCAAATTTTAGCTCCAGAATATCGTTTGGTTGGTGTATCACCGAATTCAAGTACTTCTGGTTATGCGGTAATGAAATTTTTAAATGAAGGGGTTAAAAATAATCCAGAAGGAAGTGGTAGTTTAAATGAGACGGATGCACCGATAATCCGGTATGCAGAGGTGTTATTAAATTATGCGGAGGCTGTAGCGGAGCTTGGTAATTTAACACAAACTGATTTGGATTTATCGATCAATGTTATCCGAAGCAGAGCAGGTGTATCGTTGCCTAAACTTGAAGTTACTGGCCAGAATGCCTTGGTAGATGGAGTCAGCATTAATGATCCGGAACGTGATCCGACCATTTCCCCTATTCTTTGGGAAATCAGAAGAGAGCGTCGTGTAGAATTAATGATGGAAGGATTCCGTTATAACGATTTGAGAAGATGGAAACTTCTGCCTACCATGGATACGAATAACCATCCAGAAATCAACTTGGGTGCTTGGATTAACAAAGATGATTACAAAGATGGCACTGGAAAACTACTGGTTGAAAATTTAACCGTAACTGGTGGTCCAACTACACGGATCGGATATATCAAACCTGCATTTAGAGCTGAAACGCAACGAATTTTTACAGGGGAGAAAGTTTATTTAAATCCGATTCCGAGAGATCAAATCCGATTGTATAAAGATCAGGGAGTTACGTTAACTCAAAATCCTGGTTGGGAAGATTAACCGTTAAAATTAAGTAAAAATAAAGGCTAGATTTTTCTAGCCTTTATATTGATATTTATGATTAAACTTATTGCATGAAAAGAATTATCCTAATCCTACTTTTATTACCATTTTCCCTTTTTGGACAATCGTTCAAATTCGCTCAAGTTACAGATACCCACATAGGGGGAAGTACTGGAGCCGATGATTTGCGCAGGACTGTAAAAGACCTAAATGAATCAAAAGATATTGATTTTGTAATCCTCTCTGGAGATGTTACAGAATTTGGCTCTGATGAGGAGCTGGCTTTGGGAAAACAGATTTTAGACAGTTTAAAATTACCCTTATACATTTTGCCGGGCAACCATGATAGTAATTGGTCAGAAAGTGGAGCGAATAGTTTTAGAAAGGTATTTGGGTCAGAAACATTTTTCTTTGAGCATAAGGGTTTTCAGTTTGTAGGTTCTGCTTCAGGGCCGAATATGCGGATGAGTCCTGGTCAGATTCCTAGAGAAAATTTAGTATGGATAGACTCTGTGTTTCAGGGAAACCTAAATCGTGAAAAACCATTGATTTCCATCAATCATTATCCGCTAAATGCTGATTTAAATAATTGGTATGAGTTGATTGACCGCTTAAAAAGTAGAAATATACAACTTGCTTTATGTGGACATGGGCATCAAAACCAGTTGTACGATTGGGAAGGAATTCCAGGGGTAATGTCGCGTTCAAATTTAAGAGCAAAGGATAGTATTGGTGGTTATAATGTCATCAGTATAGGCAATGGCAATGCTATTTTTCAAGTAAAGCGTCCTTTAGGTTCTTTGGAATCTCCTTGGCTGACTGTAGCTTTGAAACCGTTGAATAAAGATTCAAAACCTGTCGTGATACGACCGAATTATGAGGTGAATACGAACAGTACGAAACTAATTTGGGAGTTCGAAGATCATGGAGACATAGGTGCAGGATTAGATTCAGATGGCAAACATATTTTTGCGGCCAATACGGTAGGGGATGTGTATGCGTTAAACGCAAAATCAGGAAAAAAAGTGTGGACTTTTAAAACGGGAGGCAAGGTTTATTCTACTCCAACCGTGAGTAAAGGCGTTTTGGTAGTCGGTTCTTCGGATCACTATATTTATGGTTTAAATGCAAAAAATGGGCAGCTTATCTGGAAATTGGAAACAAAAAAGGCTGTTTTAGGTTCTCCTGCTATAAAATCTGGAAAAGTATTTATCGGCGGATCTGATGGTATATTTCGCGCTATTGATCTGAAATCTGGAGATTTAATCTGGGAGTTTAAAGCGGTGCATGGATATGTGTCTAGTAAACCAACGCTAGCCGATGGGAAAGTGATTTTTGGAAGTTGGTCTAATGGTTTTTATGCATTGAATGAACAGAATGGCGCCTTAGTTTGGGCTTGGGATAATGGGCATCAAAACCGGATGTTTTCGGCAGCAGCATGTTATCCGGTAGTTTCCAATGGTCGTGTCTTTATAGTGGCACCAGATCGCTTCATGACCGCATTGGACTTGAAAACGGGCAAAGAAATATGGCGAGAGAAAAATCCAGATATCCGTGTGCGTGAATCTATGGGCCTATCGGCAGATGGCCAAACAGTATACGCTAAAACCATGGATGGGGAGGTTATTGGTGTACCTGTCACTAGTTCTGGCTTAACTGTCAGTTGGAAAGCTAAGTTGAAATTACCTTACGAATTAGCACCATCCGCGATTAAGAGCGAAAAGGATGTGGTTATTGTTCCAAGTGATAAAGGATTATTGACAGCAGTGCAAGCTAAAACTGGAGCGATCCTTTGGCAGTATAAAATTTCAAATGGAATGATTAATCCAGTGCTAATTTTAAAAAATAAGGTCATTGCTAGTACGATGGATGGTAAAATAGTTCAATTAGCCTTATAATCTAGTGTTATGAAGAAAAGTATTGTATTGCTCGTAGGTTTTATTTTTTTAGCGTTAAGTACGTTTAGTCAAGATAAATCATGGATTCGTATTAATCAGCTAGGCTATTTACCTCAATCCTCAAAAGTTGCTGTTTGGGTTTCTAAATCGGATCAGACGTTAAAGAGTTTTGAAATTCATGATTTACACAGTGGAAAATCGGTTTACAAAGGAAAAGTAAGTCAAGCATTCGGTGCATATGGCCCTTTTAGTAAAGGATATCGCTTAAATTTTACTGCACTTAAATCAAGCGGTGAATATTATATCCAAACGGATGATGGCGTTAAATCTCCAAAATTTAGAGTTAATAATGAAGTTTATAAAGGAACTGCTGACTTTGCTTTGCGGTATATGCGTCAACAAAGAACTTTATTTAATCCTTATTTACAAGATAGTTGTCATACCCATGATGGTTTTACCATGTATGCTTCCTCCGTTGGATTAGCCGATAGTACTCGAGTGGATGTAGCAGGCGGGTGGCATGATGCCTCCGATTATCTGCAGTATGCAACAACTTCAGCGAATGCAACTTATCATTTGCTATCTGCCTACCGGGATTTTCGGTCGGTATTTACAGATGAAAAACAAGCAAACGGACTCGATGGAAGCAATGGAATTGCGGATGTAATGGATGAAGCTAAATGGGGTTTGGACTGGTTGCTGAAAATGCATCCTGAACCACATATTATGTACAATCAAATCGCAGATGATCGGGATCATACCAAATTGAGACTGCCAGGTCAAGATTCTATTTATGGCAGAGGTCATGAGCGTCCAGTATATTTCATCAATGGACTTCCGCAACAGCGTGGTAAACTTTTGAATAATACTACGGGCACGAGTTCTACAGCTGCTAAATTTGTTAGTGCGTTTGGGCTCGGTCATCAATTATGGGCTAGTGCAGACAAGTCATATGCAGAATTATTGAAGGAGAAGGCGGGTAGCGCCTACCAATTTGCTTATAAAAAGCCTGGAGTTACTCAAACAGTTTCGGTGAAATCACCATACATCTATGCAGAAGATAATTGGGTAGACGATATGGAGCTTGCAGAAGTTTCCATGTATCATTTGCACCAGAAGGAAGAATATCTGGATAAAGCGGTGCGTTTTGCACGAGAAGAAACGGTGACACCATGGATAGTAAGAGATACTGCGAATCATTATCAATATTATCCTTTCATCAATTTAGGCCATTATGAATTGGCAAAATCAAAGGATAAGAAAATTAAAGCAGAAGCCATCAAGTATTATAAAGAAGGAATTACGCAGGTTTGGGATCGTGCAAAAGAAAATGTTTTTTATCGGGGTGTTCCGTTTATATGGTGTAGTAATAATTTAACTACAGCTTTTGCTATACAATGTCTTTGGTATCAGGAAGTAAGTCATGATCGTCAGTTTGATGAATTAGCACAAGCAAATATTGATTGGTTATTTGGGGTTAATCCCTGGGGTACTAGTATGGTTTATGGACTACCAAGTGACGGCGATACACCAGTAGATCCACATTCAGCGTTTACGTATTTACATGGTTTTCCTATAGATGGTGGACTAGTGGACGGACCAGTATATGCTAGTATATTCAATAATTTGATTGGAATACAGCTTTATAACGAAGATAGCTATAAAGACTTCCAAAGTAATTTGGTTGTCTATCATGATGATTTTGGTGATTATAGCACGAATGAACCGACGATGGATGGAACAGCATCTTTGGTTTACCTGCTAGCAGCCAAAGAATTTGAATCTAAAAAAAAAGATTAATTGATCCTTATGGCGCTACTATAGCTGGTGATACCAGTAAAAGGCAATTAAGTTTAATATTTACAGGGGATGAATTTAGGGATGGTTTGCCAAGCATCTCTAAGAGTTTAAAACGACATAAAGTACCAGGTAGTTTTTTTGTTACGGGTAAATTTTTGGAAGATGAACCTTCCGTTCAAATTCTGAAGGCATTAATTCTGGATGGACATTATGTAGGTCCACATTCGGATAAGCATTTATTGTATTCGCCGTGGGAAAATCGGGATAGTTTATTGATTTCTAAAGAGGAATATAATGAAGATTTAACACAAAATATTATTAAAATTAATGCCCTAGGTATGCTAAACATTGATAAATTTGTGGCTCCTTTTGAATGGTATAATAAGGCCATTGGTTCTTGGACTCAAGAGCGAGGATTACAACTAATCAATTTAACCCCAGGATTGCGGACTGCAGCAGATTATACCTATCCAGAAATGGGTAGCCGTTATATGAGTTCAGATCGTATCATGGAGCAACTTCTGAGCTACGAGGAAAAATATGGTATGCAAGGTTTCATTGTATTAATTCATATAGGTACCGATGCTAGAAGGGCGGATAAATTTTATAATCGTTTAGATAAATTGATTACCGAATTAAAAAATAAAGATTACAAATTCGTCACTTTAGATGAATTATAAAATATAGTTGCGTGTTTTTGCGTTTTTTATCAAAAAGTCGCATATTTACGAAATGTTAATGAATGTATTGCAAATGCAGAATGTTATGGTGAATACAACGGAGAAGGATTCAAATTATCAGGATCTAGACTTGATGTCGGTTCAAGAATTATTAGTGAACATCAATAATGAAGATAAAACAGTTCCTTTAGCTGTTGAAAAAGTAATTCCACAGATTGAAGAATTGGTGAAGATTGTAGTTGACCGAATGAAAGCTGGAGGAAGATTGTTTTATATTGGAGCAGGAACAAGTGGTCGTTTAGGGATTTTGGATGCCTCAGAATGTCCACCTACATATGGAGTGCCATTTGATTGGGTAATCGGATTAATAGCGGGAGGAGATACAGCGATTCGTAAAGCGGTAGAATTTGCAGAAGACGATTTAAATCAGGCATGGAAGGACTTAGAGGAATATGCAATTAATGAGCATGATGTGGTGATTGGCATTGCAGCTTCAGGGACTACTCCCTATGTGATTGGAGGATTAGACGCGGCGAATTCGAGAGGGATTGCAACAGGTTGTATCGTTTGTAATGGAAATTCACCAATAGCAGCAAGAGCACAATTTCCGATAGAAGTAATTGTAGGGCCAGAGTTTGTGACAGGATCAACGCGTATGAAGGCAGGTACAGCACAGAAATTAGTGTTGAATATGATTAGTACAGCAGTCATGATTCAATTAGGTCGTGTAAAAGGGAATAAAATGGTTGATATGCAATTGTCCAATCATAAATTGGTTGGTCGTGGTGTACGGATGGTAATGGCTGAAACAGGATTGGATGAAGAAACAGCAACGGCTTTAATCGAAGAATTTGGCAATGTTCGTAAAGCAATAGATAATTTTAACCAAAGCAATTAATTGTAATCTCTATGACTCCAATAATATTATTAACCTTTTTGGTCGTATATTTTGCGATCTTATTGGGCGTGTCTTATTTTACTTCAAAGGGCACAGCCGATAATAGTACTTTTTTTGTGGCGAATCGAAATTCGAAATGGTACATGGTTGCCTTTGGAATGATTGGTACAGCCTTGTCTGGCGTGACATTTATTTCTGTACCAGGTGATGTCGGGAATACACCAGCTGGATTGACGGATGCGAATAATTTTAGCTATTTCCAATTTGTTATTGGAAATGCGATAGGTTTTATCATTATCGCTTACGTATTATTGCCGATGTATTATCGTATGAATTTAACGTCCATTTATACGTATTTAGAGGAGCGTTTAGGCCATAGAAGTTATAAATCTGGGGCGATGATCTTTTTGATATCAAGAACCATCGGGTCAGCATTTCGCTTGTATTTGGTGGCAATTGTATTGCAACGTTATATATTTGATGCCTGGAATGTTCCATTTTTCCTTACGGTATCGGTTTGTTTATTATTAATTTGGCTTTACACGAATAAAGGTGGTTTGAAGACCATCATTATTACCGATACATTGCAAACGACCTTTCTGGTTTTAGCGGTAATACTTTCTATTTATTTTATGGCTGATGGTCTTGGCCTGTCCATAGGAGAAGCTTTTGAAAAGGTGAAAGAAAGTTCCTATTCTAAGATTTTTGTATGGGAAAATCTGTTGGGCGATACGCGACATTTTTGGAAGCATATCATTGGTGGAGCATTTGTTACGATCGCGATGACTGGATTAGATCAGGATTTGATGCAAAAAAACTTAAGCATGAAGACTATCGGTGAAGCGCAGAAAAATATGATGACGTTTACAGGTATTTTTATTGTAATCAATATATTCTTTTTAGCGGTAGGAGCGTTATTGTATTTTTATGCAGATGCGAATGGAATCAAGATTGCTGATTTAGGAAAATCAGATTATTTATATCCAGAAATTGCTTTACGTCATTTAAGCTTGTTGCCAGGAATTATTTTTATGATGGGCTTAACAGCCGCAACATTTGCGACTACAGACTCAGCCTTGACAGCATTAACCACATCCTATTGTGTAGACTTTTTAAACTTTAATAAAAAAGAGAACCCGAATGATCCTAAGTTGGTGAAGCAAAGAAACTATGTGCATTTTGCCTTCTCTTTAGTGATGTTATTGGTTATTTTGCTTTTTAATTGGATAAATGATGATTCGGTGGTTTCTGCGATATTTAAGATAGCAGGATATACTTATGGACCTCTATTAGGGTTGTTTGCTTTTGGTATTTTGACCAATAGAAAAGTAAATGATAAGTTGGTGCCATTTATCTGTGTGATTGCTCCAATGTTGATATTTTTACTTTCATTGTATGTATTTCCGTATACAGCATACAAAATAGGTTTTGAATTGATCGTTTACAACGGTTTATTAACTTTTATCTTATTGTGGTTAACTTCTCCAGGTAAGGTAGTCGGTAAGCTAGTAGGCAGACGCTAGCCTATAGGATGATTTGTGTGTGCAAAAAATTAGCTGTAAGTTTGAATAATTAGTTTTTTGCACACATGTATCATTTGATTGAAGAATCTGTACAATCTATACGCCGAAAGATCGGTGATTTTACTCCAGAATTTGGTGTCATTTTAGGGACAGGTTTAGGAAAATTGGTAGACGAAATTGAAATTGAATTTCAAATGATGTATTCCAATATTCCTAATTTTCCTATTTCTACCGTTGAGTTTCATACCGGAAAACTAATTTTTGGAAGTTTGAATGGTAGAAAAGTGGTAGCGATGCAAGGTAGGCTTCATTATTATGAAGGGTACAGCATGAGCGAAATTACCTTTCCAATACGAGTGATGAAGGTCTTAGGAATTCAGAAACTGTTTGTTTCTAATGCTTCAGGATCTTTAAATCCACAGATATTGAAAGGAGATATCGGAATTATTGATGATCATATTAATTTGTTACCCGATAACCCATTAAGGGGAGCAAATGAAAGCAATTTTGGTCCACGCTTTCCAGATATGAGCCAGCCTTATAATTTTAAAATGATAGAACAGGGGCTGCAAATAGCCGCTGATTTTGGTTTTAGAACGCATAAGGTGGTCTATGTGTCAACACCGGGCCCCAACTTAGAGACCCGAGCAGAATATAACTACATGCGAATCATAGGTGGGGATATCGTTGGAATGAGTACCGTTCCGGAAGTGATTGTAGCTAATCATATGAATATTCCCGTATTTGCTATATCTGTCATTACAGATGAGGGTTTTCATGCACAGTTGCATCCTGTTTCACTTCAAGAAATAGTGGCGGTAGCGGCAGAAGCAGAGCCTAAACTGACTAAAATATTAAAAGAATTGATTGCTTTGCAATAATTTTGCTTTTTTGGATTAATTTTGTTGATAAAATAATTTAGGATTCTTTCATGCGTATGCTAAAACAGTGGTTTCTTGTCTTGATGTTGTTTTGTTGTATACCTGCTGTTTATGCTCAGGTGGAAGAAGAGTTCAGTTCGGCCTTGGATTCTGCTAGGTCTAAGGAAGATAATAAGAAGGACTCCGTTGTTTTTAGCGCAAAGTATGTCAGGTATACGAACTTAAACACGATGAGGAAGTATACCAAGACTTATCAATTAGATACCTCCCATATAAATTTTCAATATTATAATAAACAAAATTTGCCCTGGAATCCATCGATTAATTTAGGTTCTTACGGTTTGGCAACTCGTGATTTATTATTTACACCGAATAAAAAAATTGGATTTCAACCTGGATATCATGCCTTAGAGCGGTATTTAATTCATGCTGATTCGGTACAGTATTATCGTGCGCGAGCCCGATTTTCTGAATTGTATGCGGTAGGTTTTTTCTTTGATGATCAGGTTTTTAAAGTTCGATTAGCTCAAAATATTAATCCCAATCTCAATATTGGAGCTGAATATCATGCCACTAATACAGATGGTTATTTTAATAACCAGTTGTATAGCGATCGAAAAGGGGCTGTGTTTTCCTGGTACGAATCACCTAGTAAACGCTATAATTTATTGTCCAATTTTACTTTTAATACCTTAGATGCGACAGAGAATGGCTCTATCATGAATGATACGGTGTTTAGAGATACTTCTTCAAATCGATCGCCTTCTAGATACCCTGTGCGATTAAATGGGACACAAGCTAACAGGCCTTTTAATAAGTGGAAGGATTTAGGTTTCTTTCTTCGTCAATCCTATTATTTAGGGCGAATCGATACCGTGAATGGAGCAGGTCCAGATGCGGAAATTCATCCAACGAATGTTATCGCCCATAATTCAAGTATACGGCAACAACAGTTTATCTTTTTTAAGAATCAAGCCGATTTATACAATGCTTTTCCATTTAAAGCACTCACCCATGTTGACGACAGTACCAAAATAACGACCATCAGCAATGATTTTTCTTATAGCTTTTTTGTGCGGGGCAAATCGCTTAAAAATGAAGCAAAGGTGGAGCTTGGTTTTCAAAATGATTTAATTTGGTATTCGGACAGTGTGTTAGGGGAGTTTTATCAAAACTCGACTGTGAAGGGCAATGTAGGTTATAAATTTAGTGATCGAATTGATGTTAATTTTGCCGTTAATCAAATTGTGTTAGGCAGAAACTTTGGTGACTTTTTATACGAGGCTAATGCGGATGTTTTTATCTCCGAGTCCATTGGTAAGTTAAAAATAGGAGCATATACGCAAAATCAATCTCCAGAAATGATTTTTCAAAATGCAAATTTATCTTATCATACTTGGAATGAGGCTGACTTTAATTTGGATAAGATTAAGACGCAAAATTTATCTTTTGCTTATGCAAATAGTAAAGTTGGATTTAATGGTAAATTGGAGTACTTCTTAATTAATAATTACACTTATTTTAACGAGGTAGATAATCCAAATGCGGAATTGCAGTTAAATAAACTGATTGAACCTCGGCAACATGGGAATTTGAATTTATTAAAATTGACCATCGGTCAAAACTTTAAATTCGGAAAATTTCATTTGGATAATCGGGTAGTTTATCAAAAATCTGATGCCCTATCCTTATTAGCAACTCCAGAACTGTACACCTGGCATAGTTTGTATTATGCTAATATATTATATAAGGTTATGGATTTTAGAATCGGTACTGATGTGCGTTTTAATACCCCATTCCGCTCTCCATCTTATTCCATCAACTCAGGGCAATTTTATAATGATCAGGTTGGTTTAGAATTTTCAACATATCCAATAGTTGATCTGTGGTTGACGGCCAATATTGGACGTGTTAACTTGTTTTTAAGTTATAATTATGTGAACCAACATATTTACCCGACCGGTTATTATACCGTGCGTAGATATCCGATGAATCCTGCATTTCTTCGGTTTGGAGTTTCTTGGAAATTTTACGACTAAACTATTTCCAAATCTGCGGTTACAAGCCAAGCATTGACTGCTATAACCTAAAGGCCGTATAATTCTTATTTTCTTTTCTAGCGTTTGATTTATTCACCGAATCTAATTCGTGTTTTGCCGAATTTCTAGTTGTTTTAACCTATTTGAACTGGCTTGATTTGCTGTTTCGCAATACCTTTGACCTATCAAAACATTAGAAACAATATAAAAACGCATGATGAAAAGTTTAATCAAAGTATTCGCAATAGTTGGTTTAGTTATTACAACCTCCGCTCTATCATTTGCTAAAGTGCCTACAAATAGCTTAAATAGGGCTAATGTAAGTGTTGTGTTGGATGCATATGTTAACAGTTCTGTTTATGGACAATCAGAATTTGTTCAGGAATTTATTTCTGAAGATTTTGTTCAACGATTTCAAACTGGAAACAAACAGGCTTCAGTAAAAAAGAGTGCGTATATTAAACATCTTAAGTCTTTAACTGGGGTTAAGTATAATTGTAAAACTGCTGTGGAACTGATGGAAGAAGCCAATGGATTTAGTATAGCAAAGGTAACTTTGACTTTTAATGATTTTATACGTACCGATTATGTGCAATTAACTACGGATGCTGGCGGATGGAAGGTTCGTGAAGTTAATTCCGTGTTTCAAAATAAATAAATGAGAGCTTAAATTTAGTAAGACGACCTCTTTGAACGATCAAAGAGGTCGTCTTATTTAGGGATTAGCTATTGGTATATAACCGTATTGCCCTTATGTTCATGATGATATATCGTGATAATTTTTGTAGTTTCGTTTTAAAACAGGATATAAAAATTTATTATGATTCAATTCTTTAAAGCACTATTCTTTATTTTTCTTATTGTATTAACTGGATGTCAGTCAACGGAAAATCAGGCGCATGATGATCTTATTTTTAATGGTAAGGATTTAACAGGATGGCATATTTATAATCAAGGAAATATTCCATCAAAATGGAAAGTGTCAGATGGGGAATTGATTTGTGATCCTAAAAGTACGGGTGTTTTTGGAGATATTATCACAGATCAAGAGTATGAGAATTTTGAGTTGGAATTTGAGTGGAAAGTGAGTAAGGGGGGAAATAGTGGTGTATTTATTAATGTAAAGGAAGATGCTGCGTATGCTGCTACATTTGCTACTGGTTTAGAGATGCAATTATTAGACAATAAAAATGCTGAGCCAAGGCATCAAGTAGATTCTACGCATTGGGCAGGCTGTTTATATGCCGTTGATTGTTTAGGGAGTGCTTCAAAACCAAAACCTTTTAATGAATGGAACCAAGGAAAAATAAGGCAAGAAAACGGTCAGGTTACTTTTTGGCTTAATGATCAGATTACGTTTCAGGATGATGTACTTAGCTCCGAGTTTAGAGAAAAGGTTTCCCAAACAAACATGGTAAATTACCCTGGATTTGGCACTTTTAAAAAGGGTAAAATTGCTTTTCAAAACCATACAGACTCGGTTGGATTTAGAAATATATTGCTCCGTAAGCTGTAATATAAGCTTCTATAATTGATTATATATGAAAGAGGATTCGAATAGAATCCTCTTTTTTTTGGATAATAGAAGAGGTCTTGTATAATACTAATGTCATAAAAGGGTAAAACAAGCATTGTTATTTATAATCATTCTAAATAATTTATATCTTTATTTTCATTAAATGAACAGCACGTATCATTCATACTGAAGCCCTGTTTACCCGTATGGGGAAGCCATACGGGTAATGCAGGCACAACATAAAAAATGGATAGTTTGGATTCTGTTATGGAAAGTAGCAAGTTTAAAATTTTAACGATGAATGAATTGGGATTTATCAGTATGCCTGAAAGTAAGGAGTTTATTCATCTGTGTTTCAATAATCTGATGATCAATTTTACATTATATGATTTTGCTATTTTTAGAACGATGGTAAAGCATATTTATGCGGAGCATGGTGCTGTTATTTTTCCAGATGGAAGGCATCGAATTCTCATGCAATCACCCTATAATGGTATCAATTTTTCATTCAATCCCTATGAACTCAATCAACTGGTGTCGGCGCTAGATGAAGCATTTTATATGCAAAAGATCTATTCATACCTAGAAAAGGAATGAATAGAAGTAGCCTAATGAAAATTTATCTTATTGTATTTTAATATTTTGCTGTCTAATTCGTAAAAAATATCTGTAAAATGTTTTGAAAATCAGATTTAAGACCTATATTTGCACACCGCAAGACGGAAAAGGGAGAATTAGCTCAGCTGGTTCAGAGCATCTGCCTTACAAGCAGAGGGTCACTGGTTCGAACCCAGTATTCTCCACCAACATAAGAAAAGGAGGCTTAGCTCAGCTGGTTCAGAGCATCTGCCTTACAAGCAGAGGGTCACTGGTTCGAACCCAGTAGCCTCCACAAGATAAAGCATCAAGAAATTGATGCTTTTTTTGTTAAATATAAATGGGTTAGGTTGCTCCAAAATTGTTATTTTTCAATTATCAAATTTATAATTGTTAGCCTAAACAAGAAATATGACCAATTATTACATTAGAAATACTTCGCCATTAATGTTTTTTTTGAATGTCTTCGTTGTTAATGTTATTATAATGGGCACCTATTATATTTTAAAAATTAACGATTATATTCCTACCTTAACTACACTGCAACTTGCAATTCTTGTACTTTGCCAATTTTCCTTGGTAATCTATTTAATAAGATCAACTGCCATTGTAAAAATGGAAATTAGTTTATCTGACCAACGTTTAAGAATTAAATGGTTGAATCAATATTTATTTCATAAAATAGACGATTATGATATTCTCTTTTCGGATATTAAAGAATATGTATTTGAGAATGATCAAAACTATGATGTTTTTAAATTGACGTTAAAAGACAATTCTAAAATTAAAATTCATCAATCTATTTTTTATTATAATGGTGAATTTGACTTGTTTAAAAAGGATTTTAATGAAAAAATTATAATTTTCAATTTGTCAAATGGACTCAATAATCATTCGATTCAAGAAGGCAAAACATTTTATGAAACGAAAGCTGCAATTGTCGTATATTATGTATTGATTGCTGTTTTAATCGCTATACCTATTGTAATTATAATTCTTCAATTGAACTGGCGTAAACCCAGTTTATTAGCAAGTTTAGGTACGTTATATTTTAGTTCGTTTTATTTTTTGCTGCTGGTTAACCAACATCAAAAGCCTAAACAAATTTAAGTGCGGATTTGCAAGTTTAATATCTTGGTTAAAAATGCTTTATTTCTTCAATCTGTTCTAAGATATACTTTAACGTTAAAGGATCTTCAATATGTAATTCTGAATTTAGTTCCGATTGAATGTGCGGGATGTGAATTTTAAGTGGAAGGACATGCATTCTTAAGTAATTGCATACGCCTGTAAAATGATCAACACCTCTAATATTTCCATATTTTCCTGATGATACGCCCACTAAAACCGCTTTTTTATGATAGAAAGAAGCGGGAAAGGCACAGGCGTCAATAAAAACTTTGAGCACACCTGGGAAGCTGCCGTTGTATTCTGGGATAATAAAAATAAATTTATCGCAAGCGGAAACTTGTTCTTGAATTGTTTTGAAATCATCACTTCTTTTGCCATAAAGATCAGTTTGTATAATGTTGGGTGGTAGATCTTCCAGCGAAAGTATTTTGTATTCTTCCTTTCGTTTGGATAATTCTTGTTGGTAAAAGTTTGCGACCCTTAATGAGTTGGCGTGTTTCCTGTTAGTTCCCGATATAATTAAGTTCATTGTTTCTTGTTACTTATAAAAAGCATGGAAGATACATCACTATACGTAATTCTATTTTTTGTATCTTAGCATCCTGAGTAAGTAGATTAAAATCTAATTCAAAATTAGCAAATTTAACATCATTTAAGACTGTTTTATCGATAAGGTGTGTTAATTTGCATATTGGAGTAAGATATGGTCTAAAACAATACAGATTTTCAAAATTTGAGGTATAACAATGGGAAAAATAATTGCCATAGCGAATCAAAAGGGAGGGGTTGGGAAAACGACTACCTCAATAAACCTTGCTGCAAGTCTTGCTGTTCTAGAATATAAAACATTATTGGTTGATGCAGATCCACAAGCGAATTCTACTTCTGGTATTGGTTTTGATCCTCGTGGGATAAAGGCAAGTATTTATGAATGCTTGGTGAATGATTTGGATCCTAAAGAGGCCATTCATGCTACTGATACTCCCAATTTGTATTTGCTTCCTGCACATATTGATTTGGTAGGTGCAGAAATCGAAATGATCAATCTTGAAGAGCGTGAATTTAAAATGAAACGCGTCATGGAAACGATTCAAGATGATTATGATTTTATCATCATTGATTGTTCGCCATCATTGGGATTAATTACGATTAACGCATTAACGGCTTCAAATTCTGTCATTATTCCTGTGCAATGTGAGTATTTCGCATTGGAAGGGTTAGGCAAGTTGTTAAATACAATTAAGATTGTTCAAAACAGATTAAATACCGAATTGGCAATTGAAGGAATACTGTTAACCATGTATGATGTTCGATTAAGACTTTCCAATCAGGTCGTTGAAGAGGTGAGGACACATTTCATAGATTTAGTTTTTGACACGATTATTCAACGGAATACACGCTTGAGTGAAGCTCCAAGTTTTGGAATTTCAGTGATCATGCATGATGCTTCTTGTAAGGGAGCAATTAATTATTTAAATCTAGCAAGAGAGATTTTAGAGAAAAACGGATTATTGAAAGAAAATACGAAAACAGTAACAGTATAGTATGGCAGCACAACAGCGTAAAACAGGATTGGGTAAGGGATTAGGTGCATTATTGCAACAAGAAGATATTCCAGTTTCACAGCAGTCGTCTGTTGAGATTCCAATTGGAAAAATACCTTCAGCTACCGCTGGGAGTATTAATTTTATTAAGGTTGAACAAATCGCAATCAACCCTTTTCAACCACGTACAGATTTTGACGAGCAAGCATTACAGGAATTATCGGAATCAATCATACTTCAAGGCTTAATTCAGCCAATAACTGTTCGTCAAGTTGCTAAGGATGAATATCAATTAATTAGTGGAGAACGACGATTAAGAGCTTCTAAATTAGCTGGAATCACGGAGATACCTGCTTATGTACGCACGGCGAATGATCAGCAAATGCTAGAAATGGCTTTGATTGAAAATATTCAACGTGAAAATCTTAATGCCATAGAGATCGCGCTTAGTTTTCAGCGAATGATTGAAGAGTGCAGTTTAAAGCAAGAAGAACTGGGTGACCGAGTAAGTAAAAACAGGTCTACTGTAACCAATTACTTGCGCTTATTAAAACTTCCACCGGTTATTCAAGCTGCAATTCGTGATGGAGATCTTTCTATGGGTCATGCACGTGCTTTAATCAATGTTGGAGAGGTGGATAAGCAACTTTTTATCTTTAAAGAGATAGTTGAAAAAGGGTTATCGGTTCGAAAAGCAGAACAATTGGTGCGTGAGGTTCAACAAGCAAAAGACAAAAAATTAAAAGGAAATAAGGATGCTGGACTGAACTTTCAATTTCAAAAAATTGAAGATGATTTGGCGTCAAAGTTTGCCACTAAAGTTAAATTGAATTTAAAAAGTGTGAAGGGTAAAGGTGCGATAGAAATTCCTTTTAACTCGGAAGATGATTTAAGCCGTATTTTAGAGTTACTTGATTGGTAATGTACAGATTGTTATTGCTCGGACTCCTGTTGATGTGCCATGCTTTGGTGAATGGACAGGAAGTTGATACGATTCCAAAGACTAAAAATCCTATTGAATTGAAAGATTCTTTAGCGGTTAAGGAATTGCAAGATACAGTAAAAAAAGAAACACGAGCCGAACGGAAAGCTAGAGAGAAAGCGGAAAAAGAACGTGCTAAATTCTATTATAAAGATATTTTAAAGGATTCTTCGCGCCTAGAAATTGAAAGATTGTCCAGAGTGGCATGGAAGCGATCAGCGATGGTGCCAGGTTGGGGACAATATACTAATCAAGGAGTATGGTGGATCAAGGTACCCATTATTTATGGAGGTTTTGTCGCCTCGTATTTTGTTTTCAATTATTGGCAGTGGTATTATAAATTGTTCTTGGATGAACTTCAATACCGGGCAGAGTTTGGACAGGGTTCTGATGGAATCTTAGGGATGGAAAGTAATTGGGATGTCAATGGCTTGGTGAAATCTAAAGATTACGGTAGACGTAATCGGGATTTGACAATTTTAGTAACTTTAGGATGGTATGGTTTGAATATCGTGGAGGCTTATGTGGACTCCATGTTGAAAAATAGGTGGAATATGAGTGACGATCTTACTTTTAAATTATCACCTACATTTATGCCAACTTATGCAGCTACTCCTGGTTTCGGATCATTAAACGCAAAGAGTTTATTCGCGCCAGGATTAAAAATGACAATTTCTATTAAATAATTATAACCAATTAACAGTATATGAAAATTATTTTATTGGGATATGGAAAAATGGGTCAACTGATCGAACGATTTGCCGTAAAAAGGGGGCATGAAATCGTATTGGTCGTTGATGAAAATAACCGATCGAGTATAGAGCTGGAGGATATTGAAGATGCAGATTTGGCCATAGACTTTAGTACCCCTGATGCAGCATTAGATAATATTAGTTTGTGTTTCGAGGCTAACCTGCCGATTGTGGTTGGTACAACAGGCTGGTATGAACACTTAGAGGAAGTTAAAGATACTTGTCTAAATGCAGACCAATCCTTATTATATGGTTCTAATTTTAGTATAGGTGTAAACATATTTTTTCATATTAATAAGTTATTAGCGAAAGCAATCAATCCTTATAAACAATATGATGTGCAGGTGGAGGAAATCCATCATATCCACAAATTAGATGCTCCTAGTGGTACTGCAATCACTATTGCGGAAGGTATATTGGATCAAATAGATGATAAAAACTCTTGGGTAAATTCAATTGAGGGTTCTGGTGAGGAAATTATCGCTAAACCAGATCAATTGTTGATTGAAAGTTTACGTATTGAAGAAGTTCCTGGAACGCATACCGTATTGTACAGTTCGGAAGTGGATCAAATAGAATTTACACATACTGCTCATAGCAGGGAAGGATTTGCTTTAGGGGCAGTGATTGCAGCAGAATGGCTGTATGGTAAAAAAGGCTTTTACCAAGTAACGGAAATGTTTGATTTTAATAAATAATTTATGTGGTATATATTTTTAGCCATATTTTTAATTGGATCTCTTTATGGGCTCTATTTACTATATAGAAAAGCAGGCAAACAAGGATGGGAGGCAATTGTTCCATTCTACGGGCAATATGTAATGGCTCAATTGGTTGGAAGACCTGGATGGTGGATTGTTTGGTTGTTTGTTCCGATTGTAAACATATTTATTTTCTACGATCTATATCTTAATTTAATTAAGGCTTTTGGTAAAAGAAGGTTTTGGGAGAATGCAGCAGCAGTGTTGGTTCCATTTATCGTACTTCCGATGTGGGGAAGAGATCCTCAAGTGAAATATTTAGGATTATCGACCAGCGAAGATTTTAAAAAGAATTATCCTTATAAAAAGTCGGCTTCCCGTGAATGGGCAGATGCAATTATTTTTGCAACAGTCGCAGCGACATTGATTAGAGGTTTTTTAATAGAGGCTTATATGATTCCTACGGGATCGATGGAAAGAAGTTTGTTGGTAGGGGATTTTTTGTTTGTCAGTAAACTTAATTATGGACCTCGTATTCCCATGACACCTATCGCATTTCCGTTTGCACACCACACAATGCCGATTACAGGTGGTAAAGCATACTCCGAAATTATAAAAGTACCTTATAAAAGGATTCCAGGTTTTCAGGAAATTAAACGTAATGATGTGGTTGTATTCAATTATCCTATGGAAACTGAACGGCCAATAGATAAACGTGAGAATTATATTAAACGTTGCGTGGGTTTACCGGGAGATGTATTGACGATGGAAATGGCGAAATTATTTGTGAATGGGGATCCCGCATTTACAAATGCGGATTTTCAAACCAATTACATGGCGGAAACTGAACCTAATGGCATGAATATGCAACGCTTATTAGACTTACGTATTGAAATTGATGAATTATACTCGGACTTCAATTCTGGTAAATACGCCTTACACTTAACTAAGGAAGAAGCAGAAATAGTAAAAAAATGGCCAAATGTTAAGAATTTCTATGAAATGATATTTCCAGCAGGAACAGCCAGTTCGAATAGTATTAGCTTTCCGCACTATGTAGAAGGACCAGCATGGAATTACGATAATTTTGGTCCTATTACGGTTCCTAGTGCAGGATCTTCAGTGAAATTAGATTCCCTTACTGTTCCACTTTATGAACGAATAATTCGTGTTTATGAAGGGAATGATTTTGAGTTAAAATCTGATGGATATTATGTAAATGGTCAGAAAACAGATCATTACACTTTCAAAATGAATTATTATTGGATGATGGGGGATAACCGTCATAATTCATTAGATTCAAGAGGTTGGGGATTTGTGCCTGAAGATCATATCGTTGGAAAAGCATTATTTACTTGGTTAAGTTGGGATAAAGATGGTTCTTTCTTTTCTAAGGTTAGATGGAACAGAATTTTTAAAGGAATTAATTAAATCAAGTGATGTTAAATCAGTTCGATTTGTAGCTTGAGCTTCGCAATAAAAAAAAGACCTAATTCATTAGGTCTTTTTTTTATACAATTTTATTTTAGCGCAGCAAGGTATCTTTTTATGGTTTCTTCAAGACCTAAATACAAGGCATCAGCAATAAGTGCATGTCCAATACTGACTTCCAATAATCCAGGGATATGTTGATTGAAGAATTGCAAATTATTAAGGTCTAAATCATGACCAGCATTTAATCCAAGTCCAACTTCCCGTGCTTTTACCGCAGCTTTAAAATAAGGTTCTATCGCTTGTTCTTTATGAAATCCAAATTCTGCAGCATATGCTTCAGTATAGAGCTCAATTCGGTCAGTTCCAGTTTCAGCGGCAGCTTCCACCATCTCTTCGATAGGATCTACAAATATAGAAACTCGTATACCTTGGTCTTTAAATAATTTGACCATCTCTTTTAAATAGGCTTGATGCTTGATTGTGTCCCAACCGTGGTTAGAAGTAATTTGTCCCAACACATCGGGTACTAAGGTTACTTGGGTAGGCGTATTGGCTAATACCAAATCAATAAATTTTTGTTCTTGGCAATTCCCTTCAATATTGAATTCGGTTTTAATGTTTGCTTTTAAATCATAAACATCTTGATATCGAATATGGCGTTCATCCGGTCGAGGGTGTACGGTAATTCCCTCCGCTCCAAAACGTTCGCACGCAAGTGCCGCAGATAATACGTTTGGTACATTTCCACCTCTGGAATTTCTTAAGGTCGCGATCTTATTGATATTTACAGAAAGTTTAGTCATGATAATCGTTTTTTACAAATTTACAGTTTTGCATTGCCAATTTATTGTCAATTTATGATTTAATAAGAGTAAAGCAATGGATAAAATTATTTAAATTGCGGATAATATGGACGGACTGGACCTCAATCTATTAAGTGGCTTTAGGCTCTTGGATTTTATTGATATATTGCTGGTTGCAATTATTATCTATTACATATATAGCCTCATAAAGGGTACCATAGCGGTTAATATTCTGATTGGAGTAGGGTTGTTTTACGTCATCTATTTTGTTGTAAAGCAAATGGAGATGAGGTTGTTGACCGAAATATTTGGGGGTTTTATTTCAGTAGGTTCCATTGCGTTGATTGTCGTATTTCAACAAGAAATTCGACGATTTTTATTGCATATTGGCAAGAATATTTCCTTGAAAAGGAAAAAATTCTTTTGGACAATATTTGGGACGAAGAAAGCGACCAACCAAGATCACTCCGAATACATCAAGCCTATTGTTGAAGCTTGTCAGAATATGTCTAAATCCAAAACTGGGGCTCTTTTAGTGTTTTCTAGGTATTTTGATGAGGAATATTACCAAACGAGTGGCACCAATATCGATGCCCCTATTTCGAAAAGATTATTGGAGTCTATATTTTTCAAAAACTCTCCTTTACATGATGGTGCAGTGATTATCGTTGATTTTAGGATCATGACTGCTAGCTCGGTATTGCCTCTTTCTGATAGTGATGATTTACCCCCGCAGTTTGGATTAAGACATCGAGCAGCAATTGGCGTTACAGAAGTATCCGAAGCGGTAGCTGTGATCGTCTCTGAGGAAACAGGCGAGATTTCCTTTGCAAAAGACGGGAATATCAATATGAATCTCACGGCAGAAGAGTTGGAGAAAATATTGAATGAGGAATTGTAGTTTTGCTGAATAATATTTTTTATTTATCAAATTTCATCGAATTTTTACGAGTTTTTTCTGTTTTTTAGATAACTTTATTCAATTTGTAAAACTAATTTTAAAGCTATGCATTTTGATGAAAATAAACCGATAGCCTTTGTTTTGAATGACCTATTTGAACACTATCGTCAACATGTTTCTGATGTAAATAAGATTACCCAAGCTTTATTAGAACGTGGGGTTGTAAATTCACAGGAGGAAATTGTGAATGATCATATCGCTTTTCGGACTTTAGGTGTGCCAAATCTTGGTATAAAGTCTTTTGAAAAGATTTTTCTTTCCTTCGGCTATCAGAAGAAGGATTACTTTTACTTCGAAGGCAAAAAGTTAGATGCCTATTGGTATGCTCCTCCAAGTCCAGAATATCCTAGAATCTTTGTTTCCGAATTGCGTGTTGCTGAGTTAAGCGATGAAGCACAGCAAATCATTTATAAGTATGTAGAACCTATTAGCAGTGATCCTGTAGACTCACTGGATTTATCGAATGGCCCTGAGGTCGCTAATTTCTTGCAACGCCCACTATGGGATTTGCCCAGCTCATCAGAATATGAAAAATTATTGGCAGAGAGTGAATACGCTGCTTGGGTGATATACAATCGCTATTACTTGAATCATTATACCATCAGTATCCATGAATTAAAGGATGGGTATAATACGCTCGAAGAATTTAATTTATTTCTCGAGAGCATCGGCATTAAACTAAATACTTCTGGTGGAAAGATAAAGACCAGCGCTGATGGTTATTTACGACAAAGCAGTACGGTATCTGCCTTATACGATGCGACATTTGCAGATGAGCGTGTATTGAAGATTGCGGGGAGTTACGTAGAGTTTGCTGAACGAAGTGTATTGCCTCCTTTTCAAAATCTGAACAAAGAAGACATCCGTTCTCATCACCGTAGGGATGGCTTTGAAACCAATAATGCGGATAAAATTTTTGAAAGCACCTATACTTCTCAAATCAAAGAATAACAGATGGATGCGCATTTGGCACACTTGGCAAATCAGCTTCAAGGAGAACTCTATTGGGACAAAACCATGCGTATTTTATATGCCACCGATGCTTCTGCATATCGCGAGCTCCCATTAGCGGTTGCGTATCCAAAAGGAAAGTCTGATTTAAAAGCGCTTGTAGCTTTTGCTAATGAGCATCATACCTCTTTAATACCTCGTGCAGCAGGAACTTCTTTAGCTGGACAAGTGGTAGGTAGCGGAATCGTAGTGGATGTATCCAAGTATTTAACAGCCATATTAGAATTAAATACGGAAGAGAATTGGGTAAGAGTTGAGCCAGGTGTAATCAGGGATGAGTTAAATCTGTTTTTGAAAGAGCATCAGCTGTATTTTGGACCTGAAACATCCACAGCAAATAGAGCGATGATCGGAGGGATGGTCGGTAATAACTCTTGTGGGTCTAACTCCTTAATTTATGGCAGTACACGGGAGCATACGTTAGAGATTCATGCATTATTAAGTGATGGTTCCGAAGCAATTTTTAAAACCTTATCCTTTGATGAGTTTGTTGATAAAAGTAAACAACAAGATTTAGAGGGGGCAATTTATTCCCAGATCAAACATATCCTTAGTGATTATCAAAACCAACAAGAAATACGAGCTAATTTCCCGAAATCAACTATTAAAAGACGAAACACAGGTTATGCACTCGATCTCTTATTAGATTCTGATCCATTTGTGGCTGGTGCAGCACCATTTAATTTCTGTAAACTTATCTGTGGTTCTGAAGGAACTTTGGCGTTTATTACCGAAATAAAGCTTCACTTAGAAAAATTACCTAGCAATCCTTCTGGATTATTGTGTGTCCATTTCGAGCGTTTGGAAGATGCATTACAAGCGAATTTAATCGCCCTCAGGCACGCTCCTTTGGTGGTAGAATTAATGGATCATTATATTTTAGAATGCACCAAACAAAACTTAGAGCAAGCACAAAATCGGTTTTTTGTTCAAGGCGATCCAGCAGCGGTGCTCATCATTGAAATTGATGGCGTAACAGCAGATGAGGTCTTGGCAAAAGCGGCTGTATTGGAAGCGGATATGCGTAATGCTGGCTTAGGCTATCACTTTCCTTTAGTGCTTCAAAAAGACAAGAAACGAGTATGGGATCTTCGCAAGGCCGGATTGGGACTATTAAGTAATGTTCCAGGAGATAGTAAGCCCGTAGCGGTTATAGAAGATACCGCAGTAGACGTAAATGACCTTCCTGATTTCATTGCGGATTTTAATGTGCTATTGGATAAACATCAATTGTATGCCGTCCATTATGCCCATGCAGCTACCGGAGAATTGCATTTAAGACCTATAATCAATTTGAAAACCGAAGCAGGTAATCAATTGTTTAGAACCATTGCCTTGGAAATTGCGCTATTAGTGAAGCGATATAAAGGTTCTTTAAGTGGGGAACATGGTGACGGTCGATTGCGCGGAGAGTTTATTCCATTAATGATTGGCGAACATAATTATGCTCTACTTAAAGAACTGAAAAGAAGTTGGGATCCCAATGGTATATTTAATCCAGGTAAAATTGTCGATACGCCTCCCATGAATACCCAACTTCGATATGATCCTTTACAAGTTTACCCCGTTATTAAAACCGTATTTAGGTATGGGGATCAACATGTTTTGCAACATGCAGAACAATGTAATGGATCTGGAGATTGCAGGAAGACACATTTATCTGGAGGTACCATGTGCCCATCTTATATGGCTACTAAGGATGAAATGCATACGACGAGGGCACGTGCGAATGTCTTGAGAGAGATGCTTACACAGTCTGATAAAGTAAATCCATTTGATCATGAAGAAATCAAGGAAGTAATGGATCTATGCTTAAGTTGTAAAGCTTGTAAATCAGAATGCCCCTCCAGTGTTGATATGGCAAAATTAAAATCTGAATTTTTACAAGCCTACTACGATAGCCATGGAGTTCCTTTTCGCTCCAGAATGATAGCCCATGTAGATACTTTAACTAGTTTAATGTACCCTGTGCGCGGTTTATACAATACATTTGCAAAGAATACCCTAACCAGTTCTTGGATTAAAGCTGTATTGGGATTCTCTAATGCTCGTCAGATTCCGTTAATTTCCAATATAAATTTAAGAACGTGGTTTTCTAAAAGGGATAAGCCATATTTTAATCCATCTAAAGGAAATAAATCTGTGTATTTCTTTTGTGATGAATTTACCAATTATAATGATGTCGCCTTAGGACAGAAAGCTATTTTGCTATTAGAAAAGTTAGGTTATCAAGTTTTAATTGTTCCGCATGCCTTCTCTGGGCGAGCATTAATTTCCAAGGGATTATTAAGAGCCGCTAAAAAACTAGCTAATCGCAACGTAAGCATATTTTCCAAACGACTAAATGATGATTGTAAATTAATAGCAGTAGAACCTTCCACCATCTTAAGCTTTCGTGATGAATACATTGATTTAGTGGATGAGTCTCTCATTGCAGATGCAAAACGGATAGCCCCTCATTGTTTAAGTATAGAGGAATTTATGGTGGAAGAATTTGAAAAAGGCCATATTACCTCCTCACAATTCAAAGAAACCTCTCAAGCAATATTATTGCATGGTCATTGTCAACAGAAAGCCTGGGGATTAATGCCAAAAGTTCAAAAAGCATTGTCTATTCCTAAGTATTATAAGGTTAGTACCATACCTTCGGGTTGTTGTGGTATGGCTGGTTCATTTGGTTATGAAAAAGAACATTACGATATATCCATGAAAATTGGGGAATTGGTTTTGTTTCCCGCGGTTAGGAATAAGCCTAGTAAAAGCATAATTGCTGCTCCAGGAGCAAGTTGCAGGCATCAAATTTTTGACGGAACAAAGGAAATCGCTAAACATCCTATTGAAATTTTATTTGATGCATTAAATTAAACCTTAGTTTAATCTTTATGTGTATACCCAAACAGAAGAAGGCGCCATTTGGCGCCTTCTTCTGTTTGGGTATACAACAACCTTATTTTTTAGCGGCTTGTAATGCCTTTGTGTTTAAAGTAACATATTCTGTATTGTTATCTTTTTTGGCCATAGCAATACCTTCTTCAGCGGCTTTAATTGCGCCTGCTTGATCGCCAGATTTCTTTAAGATTAAAGATTTCCAATATTTGATATGAGCAGCCTGCGTATTTCCTTTATCTGCTTCAACAATCCATGATGCAGCTTTTTGAATATCTAAATTATTGTTGAAATAATATTGAGCAGCTTGGAAATATGGTTTTTTCTCACCATTCATAGCTTCTTCAATATTTGCTATGATTTCTTTAGATTGATCAACCGAGATATTAAAAGCAACCTTCGTGTTTTCCCAAGCCAAAGAAACTTTGGTAGATTGGTCTTTTACATCATCAAAACTAATGGTGAATGTTTCAATCTTGTCTTTTATAGCAACAGGTTTAACTTTGATTCGTAGTACATCATCGTTTTCATCATATTTATATGAACCCCATTGTTTCGCATTTTTATTGAAGATAATCGTCCATTCGTTTTTATTTGGAATAGTAAATAATGCGTAAGTACCTTCCGCAAGTTTTTGTCCTTCAATCATTACTTCAGATTGGAAAGTAATATTTGTTGCATTATTAGCACCTGTACGCCAAATTTGATTAAAAGGAACTAAGTCACCAAAGACTACCCTTCCTTTAATACTTGGACGTTGATAAATGATACTCACTTGATGAACACCTAAATCTTGTATAATGAATTGTGTTGTACTTGCTGGTGGTAATTTAAGTTGTGCTTGAGCCGTACAACATAAAACACCAACAAGAATTAATAGAGTAAGTGATATTTTTTTCATGATCAATTTAACTAGAGTTTCCCGAAGATACAGAACTGCTTTTAAATAACAAACGGAGTTAGTCAGCTAACTCCGTTTATTTTCATAATATTTTAATATTAGTGTTTACGAACTTTATGTCCAGACACAGCATAGTACAAAATGAATAAATAACAAGGCAATGCGATCCAGTAGGCTTGATGCGAATTAGTCACATGTGCCAACTGACCGTAAAGTAATGGAATTACTGCTCCACCAGCAATACCCATCACTAAAATACCGGATGCTGCACTGGTAAACTTACCTACACCTTTCAATGCTAAAGGCCAAATTGCTGGCCATACTAGTGAATTAGCAAAACCCAATAAACCTACTAATACCAAGGAAGTCATACCATCTGTAAAGACAATTCCGAACGTTAATATGATACCTAAGATGGCACATAGTTTTAATGCTGTTTCCTGTTTTAAGTATTTAGGGATGGCGATAATACCGATTATATATCCTAATACCATCGATAGCATGGTTATCCACGTAAAATTACTAGCTACGGCAAATGGAATTCCTAAATACTTTCCATAAGCGATAATTGTGTCACCAGCCAAAACTTCCACACCTACATAAGCAAATAGAGCAACAAAACCCAAGATCACATGCGGAAAATCAAAAATGCTGCGTTTTGATTCTGTTAAGGTATGGTGTTCTGCATCTTCTTCTTCATCACCTTTTACCTCAGGTAAGTTTGTTTTAGAAATCCAGAATGCTAAGATTAATAAGATTACCACAATACCTATGTATGGATTAACAACTTCCAAAGCCATTTTATCCAATGCTTGCTCTAATTGATCTGCAGATAATGTTTTGATATCTGCTTCTAATTTATCAACGTCTTTAACATTCAATAAAACCCCAAAGACAGACGTGGCAATACCCCCAGCTAGTTTATTGAATATCCCTAGGATACTGATTCGTTTCGCTGCGGTCTCCACTGGACCTATAATGGTAATGTATGGATTGGATGCGGTCTGAAGAATGGCTAATCCACCTCCAATCGTAAATAATCCGATTAAAAATAAAACATACGTTCTTGTATATGCTGCTGGAATAAATAGAAATGCACCAAAAGCCATGATGCCAAGGGCTACTGCCATTCCATTTTTAAAACCAAATTTGTTCAATACCCAAGTAGATACTGGTGCCATGACAAAATAGGCAATATAGAAAGCAAATGTGACAAAATAAGATTGCACTTCCGTCAATTCACATGCTATACGTAAATATGGAATCAGAAGCGAATTTAACCAAGTCACAAAGCCAAAAATGAAAAATAACGAGGCAATGATAATCATTGGACCTACGGTAGATTGATTTTGTTGATTATTCATAAAGTCGATTTATGGATTAATTTATTAGCTATTTCACAAGGCTAATAAAATAATTTGGAATAATAAAATTTAAAAATCATAACAATCGTTTGCACATGATATTTAAAATAGATGAGAGACCTCGAATGGGCGACGTCTCTCAAAAAAACCTAAACCGTATCATAAAACCAAAATGGTAATATTAATATGTTTAACAAAAATTATTTTAGATTGTTTTTATACAGTTGGTTTTTTTATAACGGCAATGGTTAACCTGGAAATACAGATTAATGCATCTTTTTCATTTTTTATCTGAATATCCCAAACATGGGTTGTTTTACCTTGATGCAGTAATTTACAAGTTGCATAAACAGTTCCCTTTGTTACTGGGCGTATGTGATTCGCATTAATTTCTAGTCCTACTGCAGCAAATTTATCAGTATCAATCAGCATATTAGATGCTACACTACCTATTGATTCGGCCAGTACAACCGAAGCGCCACCATGAAGAAGTCCAAATGGTTGTTTGACTTTATCAGTAACAGGCATCTCTGCAATCATGGAATCCGAGGAAATGGAAGTCGCACGAATACCTAAATATCCGGTCATATTGACGGCAAATAATTCGTTGATTTCTTCTAGTGTATATGATCTATACCAAATCATTTCCTAAGTTTTGATCTTTTAAATACCTGGACTTTAATAAAATCACGTGGTGATTTAAGTGACCAGCTATAATATACAAGAATGCACGAACACTGATCAACCTATCTGAAGCCATACCTTTACGGGCGAGTTCTGTTTCATCAAAAGATTCAAATAAATACAGATTAGCCTTTCTCAAATGATAAAATTCCTGCGCGATATCCGTTAATTTTCGATCATTATGCCTTCCATTAGCTACAAATTCATCTTGTTCAAATGGAGATAAAGCGGTCATATCATTTCTTCCAAATCGCAATGCTCGGTAAGTCATGATTCGTTCAGCATCCAAGATATGACACAAAACTTCTTTAATGGTCCATTTTCCTTCAGCATAACTGAACGTCCCTAACTCTTCTGGGATGCTAGCTATAAATTCTGGAAAACTGCTGACTTGATCATTTAATTCTTCCATGACATCTCCAGTAATCGTTTCAATGTAATCATTGAAGATTGCTGGGTATTCGTCAGATTTGAGTTGGCTCATAACGTAGATTGCTTTTTAAAATAATTCTGAAGGTAGTTCCTTTTCCGATTTCAGATTCTTTAACAAATATTTGTCCTTGATGGTAATACACCATTCTTTGTGTTAAACTTAACCCTAAACCCCATCCCCGTTGACGTGTGGTGAAGCCAGGTTGAAAAATCATTTCCCAGTTTGATCTTGGGATTCCTTTACCAGTATCACTAATGTCAATAAAAATTTCTTCTTTTGCAATATTTTCTGAAATGTTAATTATTATTTTTCCCTCTCCTTCAATTGCATTAACTGCATTTTTAAGGAGGTTTTCGATAATCCAGTCAAAAACTTGAATGTTTAGCATAGCTTCCACATGCTGGTCTCCGATTAATTCGAAGGTGATGCGTTTGCTTGTTCTAATTTTAAAATAGTTCACATATTCTTGCACGACGTCAAAAACAACCAAGTTGGAAAGAGAAGGTGTCGATCCTATTTTCGAAAATCTATCCGCCACAATTTCCAATCGTTTGATATCCCTTTCCATCTCATCAAACAATTGTTGGTCATTATTTTCATAGGTGATTCTAGCTAATTCAACCCAACCCATTAAGGAGGAGATAGGTGTCCCCAATTGATGAGCGGCTTCCTTAGCCATGCCTACCCAAACCAAGTTTTGTTCCGAGTCTCGGATAGAATTAAAAACAGTATACGCGATGATTAAAAAGATTGCAATGAGCGAAAGCTGTAAATAGGGGAAGATTCGTAATTGGCGCAGGGCCTCTGAGTCATGGTAATAAACATGCCATTTTTCTCCGGTATCCAAGTTTATGATAATAGGAGGGTGGCTTTTCTTCATTTTAGCAAGTTGCTTTTCAAAATAACCTGGATCATGATCCAGCAGATTACTACTATCTTGCGCAACTAGTGGAATATTGGTTTTTGTAGAGTCTAAATCACGCCAAAATATGATTTGGTTTTCTTCATTGGTGATAATGGCTGGAAGGCTCAAACTATCCCGAACAGCATAAATAAAACTGATAAATTGATCATCTACATCGGGCATGCTCACGATACTTTGAGTACTCATCGCCCAAACCTGCGCTTTGCTGCGTTCAGATTTAGATAAGTTTTTTACTAAATAATTGCTATAGAGTAAGGATGCCGCGGCAATTAATGCGGCAAATAAGAACAAGAGGACTTTCCATTTTTGTTTGTTGTAACGGTAAGGATGTTGCTTCATATATGACAAACTGGATTCCAAATTAATCATTTTATAATAGCTTGGAGAAAGAAATTTTTAAATGCTTAATTTTGCAGTTATGAGTTCACAAAAACATGTACGAGTGCGCTTTGCGCCAAGTCCTACCGGTGGTCTACATTTAGGGGGAGTGAGAACAGCCTTGTTCAATTATTTATTTGCTAAAAATCAAGGCGGTGATTTTATTCTACGTATTGAAGACACGGATCAAACAAGATTTGTTCCAGGTGCGGAGGAATATATTAAGGAGTGTTTGGATTGGTGTGGAATCACTCCAGATGAGAGCCCATGGAAAGAAGGTTCATTCGGACCGTATCGTCAAAGCGAACGCAAACCGAGCTATCGTCAGTTTGCCGAACAATTAATAGCAAAAGGGTATGCCTACTATGCTTTCGACACTGCTGAAGAACTCGATCAACAAAGACAAATCCATCCTAATTTTAGATATTCTCATGAAAACAGAAAGACCTTAAGAAATTCCCTTAGTCTTTCCGCTGAGGAAACTGCAGCCTTATTACAAGCAGGGGCTCCATATACTGTACGTATCAAAATGCCTGAAGATGAATTGGTATCTTTCGAAGATCTTATCCGTGGTCGCGTAACTTTTGAAACCAAACTGGTAGATGATAAAGTCTTGTTAAAAGCCGATGGCATGCCTACTTACCATTTAGCCGTTGTCGTGGACGATAGAGCGATGGAGATTTCTCATGTTTTCCGTGGCGAAGAATGGTTGCCATCTGCCCCTGTACATATCTTGTTATGGGAATATTTAGGTTGGAAAGAGGAGATGCCGCAATGGGCGCATTTACCTTTGATTTTAAAACCTGATGGAAATGGTAAGCTGAGTAAAAGAGACGGTGACCGATTAGGATTTCCGGTTTATGCTATGAATTGGAAAGACCCGAAGACTGGGGACGAAACTGTAGGATTTCGCGAGCGTGGATTTTTGCCAGAAGCATTTGTTAATATGCTAGCAGTGCTAGGTTGGAATGATGGTTCTGAACAAGAAATTTTCACCTTAGCAGAACTTATCGATAAGTTTTCCGTGGAGCGTATCAGTAAAGCCGGTGCAAAATTCGATTTCGAAAAATCGAAGTGGTTTAATCAAGAATGGATAAAACTAAGCTCAAATGTTGAATTATTGCCAAAAATTCAACATGTTATCGAAGAGCATTTGCCAGAAAACGTAAAAATTGATGATAATTTTGTAATTTCCATTTTAGAATTAGTAAAAGAAAGATTAATTTACATCGAAGATTTTTGGGAACAAGCATCTTTCTTTTTTCAAAAACCTAATCAGTATGATGTTGATGCGGTGAAACCAAAATGGAATGCCGAGAAAACAGCTTTTTTTGAGCAAATTGCACTTGATTTTGCTAACCAATCTGAATGGAATGCTGAAATATTAGAACCTATGTTTAAAGCTAAGATATCAGCATCAGGAATGAAAATTGGCGAATTAATGATGCCTTTCCGCATCATGCTCGTAGGAGGTAAATTTGGACCTGATGTGTTCCAAATTGCTGCACATTTAGGGAAAGACGAAGTGGTTGAACGTATTCAACTTGCATTACCCAAATTTGAAGGATAGAATCAACTTAAACAAAAACATATATGAATTATTTTAAAAAACTTTTTATTGCCTGCCTTGCCGTATCGATGATCTTTGTGAGTGCATGTTCTACCACAAGCTCTACAGCAGGTAATGGAAAGAAAGCAGCTTTTCCAGAAGAGAAGTTGGGCTGGATGTTAGGCTCTCAAGCTTATACATTCCGTTTATTCACGTTTGCTCAAGCTTTAGATAAAATTGATAGTGCTGGATTAAGACATGTGGAAGCTTTCCCTGGTCAAGCTATCGGCGCTGGAAGCAAGGAGCAATTGTCACATAACCTTTCTGCAGAAGGGAGAGCTTTTGTTAAACAACTTTTAAAAGACAAAAATATTAGTATTCAAGCATACGGAGTAATTGTACCAGGCAGTGAAGAAGAGTGGGAGAAGGTCTTTGTTTTTGCAAAAGAATTAGGAATTAAGGTTCTTAATACCGAACCAAAAGTGGAGCATTTGGATATTATATCCAAATTAGCTGATCAATACGATATTAAGGTAGCTATTCACAATCACCCGGATCCTTCTTACTACTGGAATCCTGATTTGGTACTTAAAGCCTTGGAGGGTAGAAGTAAGCGTTTAGGTGCAACGGCTGATGTTGGTCACTGGATGCGTTCAGGTTTAGATCCAGTTGAATCATTGAAAAAATTGAGTGGTCGTATTTATCATATTCATTTTAAAGATTTGAATGAATTCAATAAGAAAAATGCACACGATGTTCATTGGGGAACAGGTAAACTAGGTCTTAAAAACGTAATTGAAGAGTTGAAGCGTCAAAAATACAAAGGTATGATTGCTGCAGAGTATGAATACAATTGGGAAAACAATATGAATGATGTTAAAATTAGTGCAGTTAATTTTAGAGCAGCACTATAACGATAAGCTATTCAAAAAAAAGATGCTCTTGTTTATTAAAACAAGAGCATCTTTTTTTTGAATGGAATTATTTTGCAGCTAATACTTGATCTATTTTTGCCAAATAGCCATAATCATCAAAAGAATAGTTACCCGTTCTTCGCATATTTTCTTCCAAAATAAATTTGGATAATTTTAATAGTTCTGTTTGTTCCTGGATTAATCCATCATAAAGTAAAAGTTTTCCTAATGGATGTATTTTTTCCAATTCCAAGGTATCTATGAATTGAAGAATTTCTGCCTCCTTCATGTTCATGAACGATTCTTTAGCCAAGCCAAAAAAATCAGTATAGGCACTATCAATTTGTTGATCCGTTAGATCAACGATATTTCCTTCCCATTTATCAACAATTAGGCGTAAAAATTTGCCCATTTCATTAATCCAATTTAGAATACTGCTTTTTTCGTATCGTATACCCATAATTACCTAATTTGTCCATTGCCTGTTACGAACCATTTCTCGCAAACTAATTTTTCTAAAGCAAAGGGTCCACGAGCATGTAGTTTTTGTGTGGAAATACCAATTTCCGCACCTAATCCAAATTCCCCACCATCGGTAAATCGGGTGGAAGCATTTGCATAAACTGCTGCTGCATCTACCGCTTGCATAAAGGTCGCTATATTTTCTGAATCAGAAGATACAATACATTCAGAATGTTTGGAAGAATAGTTTGCGATATGATCTAAAGCCTGATTTAAATCATCTACTACTTTCACGGAACATATAAAATCTAAAAATTCTCTTCCAAAATCGGCTTCTTCAGCTTCTTGCAGGTAAGGATAACCTGCTTGTTTAAATACTGGGTAACTCTTGTCATCAGCAAGTACCTGTACAGATGCCTCTTCAAAATAGGGGATTACTTCTTTTACAAAATTGGCTATAGTAGATTTCTCCAATAGAATCGTATCTAGTGCATTGCATACGGAGGGCCGGGATATTTTCGCGTTTGCGACAATTTTTGCAGCCATATGGATATCTGCAGATTTATCCACATAGGTGTGGCATACACCTGCTCCTGTTTCTATAACAGGGACTTTCGCATGTTCTCGAACAAAATCGATCAAAGACTGAGAACCACGAGGGATAATGATATCTACATAGGCGGTTGCTTCCAATAATTCATGTACTAATTCCCGATCAGTAGGTAGCAATTGAACAATATTCGGGTCCAAATCATTGTTTTCCAGTACCTTTTGAATGATGCTCACTAAGCAGGAGTTACTATACCAGGCATCCGATCCGCCTCGCAATAAGGACACATTACCAGATTGAATACCTAAGGCAGCAACATCAATAGTTACATTAGGCCTAGCCTCATAAATTACAGCAACCACCCCTAAGGCTACAGTTTTCTTTTCCACGGTCAATCCATTGGAAAGCTGGTTAATGCTTAAGGTTTGACCTGTAGGATCTGGAAGATTGGAAATTGCCAAGGTGCTCTCCGCTAAACTGGCAATTCGATCATTCGTTAATTTTAGTCGATCATATTTGGAATCACTGGGATCCATTAGCGCTAAATCTTTCTTATTTTCCGCTAAGATATGTTCAGTTTGTTGGATTAACTGCTCTGCCAAATCGGACAATACCTTTTTTTTCTGAGCTATACTTAATGTGCTTATACTTCGCTTCGCCTTTCTGCTGGCTTCTAATTGGTCAATTATGGATTTTTTCATCTTAATTTAAAGTAAAACGATGTCATCTGCGTGAGCAATTTCAATATTTTTTTGTTTGGTTTTTGATCTTAGACTGATGGAATCAATTTTGGACTTTGCTACCGCATGAATCACATAGTCTTCATCCGCAATCTGAAATACTTCACCAATTTCAAAGTCCTGGATTATTTTACTAACACCAACTGCCAGTAAGCTTTTTCTGTTGTTTAATGCTTTTAAAGCTCCCTGATCTACTTGCACCAATCCAGTGATTAAACTTCCACTGGCTAACCATTTGTTTCTGGATGAAACTTTGCTTTTCTGTGCTAAACAAATCGTGCCTGTTTCTCCGGATACGGCTTTAATTATGCCGTTCTCGGATTGCATGGAAAAGATAACCGCTTTAATCCCCATTTGTGTCGCCAATCGGGCAAAATTTAATTTCGAGGTCATTCCTCCTAATCCCACGGCAGATTTTTCTTTCTTAGCTAGGGCTAATGCCGATTTGTCAATCACAGAAAGCTCTCTGATGACCTCACCTTTGCTATCCAGAACACCTGGAACCGAAGTGCTAAACAAAATTTGTTCTGCCCCAAAGCCCACAGCTATTAAAGTTGCTAGTTCGTCGTTATCCGAAAATTTTAATTCTTTATTACTCACCACATCGTTTTCATTGGCTATAGGAATAATGTTGTTCTTCCATAGTGTTTCATACGTGCTTTTGAGTTGAAGGAATTGGGCTCTATTGGCAAAATGATGCCTTTCACATAGACTTTGCGCCAATGCGATCTTAAAGGGCTTAAAATAGGACGCATAAGTCATCACCAATAGTGGATTTCCTATGGCTGCTGCGGCTTTTCGTTGCGCTAAGGTGCCTGTATATTTTGGAATATATTTCTTCCCTGCTGCTACTGCACCGGAAGAGACTAAAACAATATTATAGTTCGCTTGTAATTGCGCACATTGCCGGGCGATTTCTAAAACGATACGTTCATCAATTTCTCCATCAGTTGTAATGGATGCTGAACCAAATTTTATAACTAGAATAGGCTTTTTCATTTGTGATTGAATCAACAAATTGGTTGATTAAGTATTAAAACCATAAATATACAGCAAATGGATGGATTTAATCGTAATCCATGCAACATAATTGCCGTAAAGATGAAAATTCCTGCGTTTGGATTTGAAAGGTGGATAACAACAGATTTAACTGTTTGATTAGTTAAAATCTATCTCAAACAGTTAAATGCTTGTTTAGGATAAAACAAGCTCTACAGGACAATGATCTGAATGTACTGCTTCACTTAATATTCTAGAAGACTGTATACGATCTCTCAATCCTTCAGAAACCATGTTATAATCGATACGCCAACCTAAGTTTCTACCACGGGCGCCCGCGCGATAAGACCACCAGGTATACTGATGAGGATCTGGGTTTAAATGTCTAAATGAATCTATATATCCCGAGTTGATGAAATTCTCCATCCATTCTCGTTCAGCAGGTAAGAATCCTGAGCTATTGGCATTGGATTTTGGATTATGGATATCTATAGCACGGTGACAGATATTATAATCACCACAAACCACTAAGTTGGGTTTCTCTTTCAATAAGTCATTGCTATAGATTTGAAAGTCATCCAAAAATTTATATTTGAAGTCCTGCCGAATATCTCCTGTAGTCCCTGATGGAAAATAGGTGCTCATGACGGAGACATCGTCAAAATCTGCACGTATGATTCTGCCTTCAAAATCGTAATCTTCATGTCCACATCCGTATTCCACATGTTTAGGCGTTATTTTAGTAAAAATGGCTGTTCCGCTATATCCCTTTTTCTGTGCAGGATACCAATAATGCTCATAACCCAATTCTTCCAGCAACACAATCTCCGGTACCTGGTCTGGGCTGGCTTTTATTTCTTGGATACAAATCACATCCGGACTTTCAGATTTAAACCAATCCAACCAACCTTTTTTGAGTGCTGCTCGAATTCCATTGACATTATAGGTTATTATTTTCATGAGTTATGGGAGTTTATATGTTCTAGATTTAAAGGAATCAAATAAGCGGGTTAAAAAGCCTTGCTTGGGTGGAAGTCCATTCAATTCACGTTCATAATTTAAGGCTTCTCTCCTGTTCAGGAGTTTCATGGAAAAGCGTACATCTGTGAGTGGTCTGTCTCGTTCGTCTGTTTTTACCTTCGCGATGGAATCAACGATTGCTAAGCCTTGTAGTAACTCGCCAAAAACGGTGTAATTGCCATCCAAATGAGGGGTGCCACCAATGGTGGAATAGGTTTGTCGTTGGTATGGGCTTAATTTTACCCCTTTAAGTCGAAATTGTTCCAACGAGTCTAATGCAGCCTGACTAAAGACGCGACCTTGAACCAAATAAAATTGAGAAGCTGAGGATTCCTTCGCAGGATTATTATCTCTTGCGGCACCAATAGCACCTTTTTTATGAATGATTTCAGACTGTATTTCTGCAGGAATTCGATATTCAGGTCCACCTTCTCCTAATTTTTGTCTACTCCCGGCGTATCGAGAGTCCGGGTCTCCTCCCTGAATCATGAAATTGTGAATCACGCGATGAAATAATAAGGAATCGAAATAGCCTTCTTTCACCAATTTCACAAAATTATCACGATGTTTTTTGGTTTCATTATATAGTTTTAACCGACAATTTCCTTCCTTCGTTTCAATGATTACATAATAATGATTTGGCGTTTGCCCATATATGGAAGTGATGCCCAGTAGGAGTATACTAATTAATAAAAGTTTTCTCATGTTAAATCATATTTACTTCTTCAAAATAATCGATAATCAAAGATTTCATTACCATTTCTTGCTCCATTAAGGTATAATTTGGAATTGGCTTTACCAAATTCCAGTGTGGCCAGCCTTGTTCGTCTAATCCTTCCAATTCATAAAATCCCAAACTACTGAATAGCCTGCAGGTAGCAATGTGCATCAATTCTTCTTTTTCTCTTTTCGAATACGAAATAGGACCTTTACCCAATTCTTGTACGCCAATTAAAAACAACATCACTTTGATGTCTGGAATATCGGTGTCAAAGGCCTTGGAAATAGCCTCTTGGAGTTGTTTCCATTTTTTATTTATATCTGTTGCTTGCATGCGTTTTTATCTTTTTATTGTTCTTGTAATTCGCTGATTAATTCTTTACAACGATTTTCGATGAGTTGAAAAACCGGTAAAAATAAATTGTTGTCGTAATAGGGGTCAGGGACCATATCGTTGGGTATAAAAAGAGCCACCTTATTTTTATCTTCTTCATTGCTGGCCAATGATAAAACATCCTTGTAGTTTTGCTGATCCATCACCAGGATACGATCATATCGTTGGAAAAGTATAGGAGTAAAATGTTGTGCACGTTGCTTCGAAATATCAATACCATGATGCTGGGCAACTGCAATAGATCTGCGATCGGGTGCCTGCCCTACATGCCAATCACCTGTTCCTGCGGAATCAATTTCCCAAACTAACCCTTCACGTTTCACTATATGTGCTAAAATCCCATGGGCTAGGGGAGAACGGCAGATATTGCCTAAACATACCATTAATATTTTCATGGTTTCAAATATACCAATTATTGAAACAATCAATCATTATACTGCTTTTGTGACGAAGGTCTCATAATTGAATTCCAAATGGTCAATAAATGTAAGAATTTAATAAGATTTATGATTTTATATGTGTTCATTTTCTATGATAGGTGACTGAACCAATTCAGAAAAAATAGTAACATATTACAATTCAAAAACAGGAAATGTTAAAAAATTTGTTGAATCGATAGCTCATAAAATTATGTAGAAATTTCTAAAGTGTAGATTTTTTATAGAACCTGGATATGAATTCATTTGTCACAATAGCATAAATTAGTTTATATATCAGCAAATAATTTTTTTTCCATCTCTTCTTAATGGCTTGCATCCCTTTGGGCAGGCACTACTGCCCTTGGGTATTATGACCTAAAACCGCTACTAATGTTATGTTGAGCATAGTCGAAACATCTATATCTATCGCTTTAATATCCTTCAGAAGGCTATAATTACAATTTTAGAATAATAAAGCACAACAGTTCAGAAAGGTTTATAATTAATCAAGACACCCATTATCATCAATAGGATAAAATACAATTGTATCATTAGCATAAATCAGATCCTGTATTACCTCCTCCTGAATAAATATCTAGATGTGTTAGACTTCCTGCTTGTGCAACTTGATAAATTATACCTTTTTGACCATAATAATTTACATTCTTGCATTCTTGGAGTGACATTTTGTAACCTTTTATATCTCCTTAATCCAACCAATTAGCAACATCTCTAGATCCTGTTATAATATCCTCTTTTCCAGCGGTATTTATTTTCTTCCCATACGACTAGGAGGCAATAATAATCTAATAGCTGTCAAATCTGCTGAAATAAATCCTGCCCAATTGTATCCGCAGGTATACGAATTAAAAACCGAGTTTGGGCCAGGATTTAGAGATGAATTATTGGTGCCAAAAACTGTATAAGCCCCCTAGGCTTGGCCATTGTAGGAGCCTGTCTCTGATTCACCCATTCTCCAATTAGTGTGTCTCAAGCCAATCATATGTCCAAATTCATGTGCTACTAAAAATTTTTGTGAAGCAGGATTTAAATTTCTAAAAGAAGTTTGACTAAGTCGCATTATAGTGCCTAATTTTTTATAGACCAGACTTCCTCCTACAATATATTGTATAGGCAATTCGGCTTGACCGCAAGTTCCGGAAGAAAGTGTAGCGAAGACGATTCTAGCATCTGGATTTTGTGTTTCAGAGACCTATGTTATAGAGTTATATCCATAATTTCCTCGTTTTCCTATTGTAAATTCACTTAATGCATCTTTAATTACTGCAACTTCAGCGGATGTGAAGGCCGTTGATATAGCTATTTTTACGTCAATTTTATCTAATGCGCCCATAATAGCTATTGCCTGTCTTGCTGTTGTCTTATTAAGATTCTGTAATAGCTTAGACTTATATAATATAATATCCCCTTCGACAATTAGGGTATCACCCATCTTTTTGGTTGTAGTTGGATTAAACCCCAGTGCTTTCAAACCTTCATCGACAGATGTTGGAGCATCAACTTTTACAGTTGGTTTGGTTTCTTTTTCACAACTCATCATTAATAGAACAGTTATTTAATGTGTTAAAGAATATAGCTTGAGGATATTATTTTAAAATGTAGCATTTCTTAATTCAGAGTCGTATTATTTATTAATTAAAGTAATCGTTTTTTTTAAATAAATAACAAATTAAATTATTGTGATATGAAAAAAATATTTTTATTGGTCATTTTATTTCCTTTAGTGATGTCGTGTGCCAAATCAAATAAATATTATCAGCTAGATAATGAAATTAAGTTGTATGTTAAGGATGAATCGAATGAAGACCTATTAAATCCAGACAGTGATTTCTCATTTAGTATTGTCTCTGAGGATATAGAAATTGAATCTTATGGAAATAATGGAAACGGAAGTTCTCCTTCAAAGAAATTAGATTTTACATATGAGTATATGGCACCGACATCTTTTTTTATTAGAAAACAAGATGATGGAAGGTTTGCAATGTCGGTCTTCATTTCACCGCATTTTGTGAATTCAAACTTAATAATTAATTGGAATAACGGATTACCCGCAGATACGATTTCTGGAAAAATAATTTTGGAAAACGACGTAATAAAATGTAAAGAGTATTATTTGAATGGTTCGTTAATTGGGCAAGGTAAAGAACGGGTTATTGAAATTAAAAAGACTTTTGTTAACTAACTTACAGAGAATAGTGTGCAGGAGCATACCAATTAAAACTGTTTGATGAAAACTTATCTTAAGTGTGTTATCATAATATTATTTTACCCATGAATCCATTATATGGATAGAAAATGGATTCACAATTATCTATAGGAACCCAATTATTTATTTCTGATTTAAATTGGTCAATTGCAGGAACTATTAAAGGAACATTCCCCAATATACTCTCGGAATTAATATATAAATTATTACACTTAGTCCTGAGTTGAAATTGACATTTCCGGTTGACAACAAAGTCCGTTGTTATTTTGCTTTTCAAAAAGGGTTTACTGTTTCCGGACATGCATACGATCATGATAATACAGGATTTAAACTTTTTTCCCCTATCCATCTTTTTCGGCTTGATTGCTTCGCTTCACACTACCACCCTAAGGGTGCTTTTTTTCATAATATATCCAACAGCCATTAATCTTGGCCGTGTTGATAATTGATACTACGTCACTAGTCATATTTTTTCTATGTTCCAAATATGACATTGCTTTCACATTTCAAAATGCTAATATTTTTGCAGCATTGGTTTAGAGAGATAAATTTCATGAAAAAGAATAGCAAGACAACTATTTTTCCATCCGAACAGCAGATGAAAATATGCTCCAGATCCAACGGTTCAACAACCTGATTCAGCAACCGAACAGGATGCTTTAATGGGAAACGATCTAAAATATTCTCAGGAAAAAGACTCGGACTATTGGATGGAAACGCTTTGAAATGTATGGTTCCCATATTGTTTTTTGGGTGCACCTTAAGATACTAAATCTTAAGGACAAAAAACAGAAAACCCCGCCATTCTTTAATGACGGGGTTATTTTTTTAAGAGACCTTTTTAGACAGCCTCATTTAATGATGTATATCTAATACTGCAAAGGAACATTGAATTCTACCGTACTACCTTTTTCAGGTACTCCAGTAATTCGGACAATATTTCGTTTTGTGCTACCTAAAGCCGTTTCAATATCATCTACGGAATTAACAGGTTTACCATTTATTTTGGTAATCACTAATCCGCGTTCTACTCCAAAGTATTCGAATACGCCACCGCGGTGCACTTGTGATACCACGACACCAGAGCTAATGCCTAATTCTTGTTTACGTGAATCTGGCGCTGGAACAAAACTTGCACCTAGTTTATTAAAGATTTCAGTGGCTGATGCACTGGATTCCTCATCCGCTATTTTCGCTTTTGTTTCTTCACCCTTCAACGTTACATTAACTTCTTTTACTTGACCTCCACGTTTGTACGTTAATTTAACCTTATCACCTGGGCGTAATCTAGCGATATGCTCTTGTAAATCAGGAGAACCGTAAATCACTTTACCTTCCACTTTAGTGATAATATCACCAGCTTTAATGCCACTAGCTTCCGCTGCTCCACCTTTCACAACATCATTCACATATAAGCCATTTACATCTTCAATGCCTGCTTTTTTACGGATAGCATCATCCATTTCATTGAATGTAATTCCAATATATCCACGTTTAACGCTTCCAAACTCTTTGAAGTCATCTAAAATTTTCTTCGCTAAATTGATTGGAATTGCAAATCCGTAACCTGCATAGGTTCCAGTTGGGGAAGCTATAGCAGAATTAATTCCAATTAATTCTCCTTTTGCATTCACTAATGCACCTCCACTATTACCTTTATTAATTACAGCATCTGTTTGAAGGAAGGATTCTACAGCCGTGTTGATTATTTGCTCAGGTTCTCCATAACCATAGCCATATCCGCGTTGTTGTTGTTGTTGTTGTTGCGATTCACCTAAGATGCCAATTTGACGACCTTTTGCACTAATAATTCCCGCTGTTACTGTAGATTGCAATCCTAATGGATAACCTACGGCAAGCACCCATTCCCCTATTTGTACATTATCTGAATTTCCAAGTTTAACAATTGGTAAACTTGTCGCACTTACTTTTAATAAAGCCAAATCAAAGTTAGGGTCGCGACCAATCACTTTCGCTTCAAATTTTCTTTTATCAGTCAATATCACTTCAATCTTATCAGCCTCTTCCACTACGTGGTTGTTGGTTACGATATATCCATCAGGGGAAATAATTACGCCTGATCCGGAAGCTGTTGCTTGACGAGGCTGACCACGACGTTGCTGAGGAGCTCCGAAAAATTCCTCAAACATATCGAATGGTGAGCCACTTCCACCACCCCCTCCACGAGAATTTCGGCTACTCATAGTCACTTGAATGTGAACTACCCCCGGAGCTACTGCTGCAGCGGCTTGTGTAAAATCCGGATTCCCTGTAGAAGACAGAATTTCTGCTCCTGGGTTATTGGCAAAATATACTTTTTGACGTTCCTCAAACGTCATTCCATCCATCTGTTTGTTTTCAAAGAGCTTAAACCCGCCTACTGCTATCGCTCCTCCAATGATGGCTGTTAATAATGTTGCTCCTATCTTTTTCATATATTTTTTATAACTTTTATATATATTCTTGTTTCAACTCTTATTCAAATGTAATACCATTAGAATGCTTAGCACAAGTTTTGTCAGTTAAATAATGTTAAGGGGGACATCCTTTGTCTCTAATTTAACATGATTTAACAAAAGCTCGATTTATTGTAACAAGAATATTAAATTTACAGCAGATTTTCAATACCATGATAAAAGAAATTCAATTTTATAAATACCAAGGAGCAGGTAATGATTTTATATTAATCGACAATAGAAACGATGATTTTGATCCTAAAAACCATGATTTAATTGAAAAATTATGTCATCGTAGGTTTGGAATAGGTGCTGATGGATTAATGCTCCTTCAAAAACATAATAATTATGATTTCCAAATGGTTTACTATAATGCCGATGGCCAAGAAGGTTCGATGTGTGGCAATGGTGGTCGATGTATCGTCGCTTTCGCACGGGATTTAGGTGTGATACAACAAAACACTGACTTTTTGGCGGTTGATGGTACCCATGATGCAAGTATTTCTGCCAATGAAGTTAAATTAGGGATGATAGATGTTAGGGAATATCATAAAGATTACGAGGCCTATGTCTTACAAACAGGTTCTCCCCACTATGTTCAATTTGTCACGGGCTTAGAAACGTATCCGGTATACTTAAATGGATCTAGTATTCGAAATAATGAAACGTATGGTCCCAAAGGCATTAATGTTAATTTTGTGGAAAAGGAAGAGGGGGGCTATTTTGTAAGAACATTTGAGCGTGGGGTAGAAGATGAGACGTATGCCTGTGGTACTGGAGCTGTGGCATCGGCTATGGCTGTTGCCTTATCCGAAGGCTTAGAAGGCGACTTAGAAATTCCAATTCGCGTTCTTGGCGGACAATTAAAAATTTCTTTCCACAAAGCGGGAGATGTGTTTACGCAAGTTTACTTATCAGGTCCCGCGGTTCAGGTATTTAACGGTAAAGTAAAAATTTCTTAATTATTTAATCTGTTGTTTTCTTAGAAAAAGCTCCAATTAATGTATATTAGTAGCTTTTTCTGAGAGCAACATGGCTTTATGCAGCAGGTAGATAACTCATCAACTTATCGTTTAGTTTATTCTTTAGGAAAGCATCCTTATTTAGGCTTTCTCATAGAGCCTCATATTGTCTATTTAAATCAAAATGGGAGCTATTCCCTTTCGTATAAAAGGGTATTCAGCAATACAGTTAGTGAATTTAGCGCTGTTTTGGATGAGGTTGATTACCAGTTAATTAAATGGGCTGATGAAATCGAACAAACGCAAATTATTAAGCGATTTCATAAAAAGGCAATTCGACCAGTAGATTATTTCACCAAAATTTTCGATTCCAAAATTTACGATTTTATTCGTCCTAAAATAGAACAACGTATTTTAAGTATCCTCCATTTGATTGGCGATAAACCCTTATTTTTAATGAGTAAAGATGGGTATCCTGCTGATCAAGAATTAAAAATTGCTGAAAAATCAACTTCCATATTATTTCATTTCCGAAAAACGGAGAATGAAACACGCTATTTCCCTACCCTAAAATATGATGGGCACCGCATGGAATTTATGTTTAAGAATGCGGAGGTTATTATTAATCAACAAGCTTGGTTATTGTTGGATTCAGTACTGTATCATTTTGATGAAGAATTGGAAGGAAAGAAATTAACACCCTTTCTTCAAAAAAGATTTATTTCCATTCCCAAGAACACAGAAAAAAAATATTTTGAAACTTTTGTTACGAGTTTAATTGAAAAGCATCATGTGTATGCCGAAGGTTTAACGATACATACTTATAAGGAACAGGCAAAACCTCAGCTCAGGATCTTGTATAGTAGTGATCAAGAATCCCAATTGCAGTTAAATTTCCAATATGGAGAATTTAATTTTGCAGCAGGAGGACATCATCCCATTACGGTCAAGTATGATTATCAAGAATCCAATGACGAGCATAAATTTTATCGCGTTAAAAGATCCCTTCTTTGGGAAGAAAATAAAGCGGAAGAATTATTGGATTTAGGTTTAAAAAAAATTGATCCACTTTTTGGGACCTATGGTCCCATGGATGACGGTAGTGGTTTTAGCAAGTCTTCCATAGAATGGGTAAATGATCGTTATACTGAACTCATGGAATTAGGTTATGAAGTAATTCAGCCAGACCATGTGAAAAGATTTTTGATTGGTAAAACTAGCTTAAGTATTGAGATCAATGAGAAAAATGATTGGTTCGATGTGCAGGCTTTTGTGCGCTTCGGTGACTATGAAATACCTTTTATTCAACTTAGACAGCATATTTTAAATCGTATTCAAGAATTTGAATTACCAAACGGCGAAATTGCGATTATTCCCCAAGAGTGGTTTTCTCAATACGAGCATTTATTTCAATTTTCTACGCAAAAGGACGGGTTAAGGTTAAATAGATCTCATGTTGGTTTATTGAATGAGATTTCTGAACATACCCAGATTGGAATGCAACGAAAACTGAACAAATTGGGCGAATTTGATGAAATCGTAGATGTACCGACGCCAATTGCTTTCAATGGAGCATTAAGGCCCTACCAAAAGGCCGGATATAATTGGTTTCATTTTCTCCAAGCTTATCGATTTGGCGGTTTACTGGCAGATGATATGGGCTTGGGAAAGACCGTTCAAACGTTAGCAGTATTGCAATACAACAAAGAACAGCTGCTAGGTTCTGAACATCCGAAAACATCCTTGTTAATCGTTCCAACTTCATTAATTTTCAATTGGCAAAAGGAAGCTGAAAAATTTGTGCCTGGACTTAGAATATTATTGCATACGGGAGCTCATCGTAGTAAAGATAATTTTGCTTTTACACACTTTGATTTGGTGATTACCACTTATGGAATAGCTCGTATCGACGAAGAACTTTTTAATAGCTTTTTCTTCAATTATGTTATTTTGGATGAAAGTCAAAACATTAAGAACTCTAGATCTAAATCTTTTGCTGCTATTCGCCATTTTAAAAGCCGAAACAAATTAGCGTTGAGTGGAACCCCTATTGAGAACTCGGTGGCCGATATTTGGTCACAAATGCATTTTGTCAACCCTGGTTTGTTAGGAAGTTATGCTTATTTTCAAAAGGAATTTGTATTTGCAATAGAGAAGAAGAAAGATGAACAGAAAAGTAAGAAACTTCAAGCAATCATTAAGCCTTTTGTGCTCCGTCGTACAAAGTCTCAGGTAGCTACGGAACTTCCGCCAAAATCTGAACAAATTTTTTATTGCAGTATGACCGAGGAGCAGCAAGAATATTATGAAACTGTAAAATCGGAATATAGAAATGCGATTTTAGATGGTGCTTTTTCTGGGAAAGCTTCTCAAATTGCTTTATTACAAGGCTTGACTAAATTAAGGCAATTGGCTAATCATCCTGCCATGATCGATCAGGATTATTCGTTTGGATCTGGAAAATTTGATGCTGCTATAGAATTGATGCAGTCTATCCTAAAAGAAGGAAATAAGCTATTGATTTTTTCTCAGTTTGTCCGACATCTGCAAATTTTTAAGGATTATTTTAATAAACATCAAATTAAACATGCCTATTTGGACGGGGCTACTAAAGACCGGAGTGAGGCTGTAAAGGGTTTTAAAGAACATGCGGATGTTCAAGTTTTCTTAATATCTATCAAGGCCGGTGGAGTAGGGCTAAACTTAACCGAAGCAGACTACGTATTTATTCTGGATCCATGGTGGAATCCAGCGGTTGAACAACAAGCCATAGACCGTAGTCATCGTATTGGGCAAACGAAGAATGTTTTTATTTATAAATTTATTGCTAAGGATAGCATAGAAGAGAAAATTCTGGCACTACAAGGCAATAAGAAATCCATTGCGAATGCTTTAATTACTACAGAAGAATCCTTTGTGAAGTCATTGAGTAAAGCAGATATTAATGAACTCTTTAGTTAACAAGAGCTTCTTGTTAAGGTGTCAATCCCAATTCGCGGATTAAAGATTGGTAATTCTCTACAAAAAATTTGGTCATTTGAAATTGTTCTGTTTCTTCCAAAGAGACAAGTTCGTGGCCGTTATTAGTGATTTGAATAATATCTGCGCCAGGATAGGCCAACAAAAATGGTGAATGTGTCGCAATAATGAATTGCGATTCTTTTTCTACGAGCTCTTTTATTTTGATCAGCATATTGTACTGGCTCATAATGGATAATGCCGATTCTGGCTCATCAAAAATATACAATCCTTTCCCAGATAATCGGTAATGCAATAAATTTAAAAAACTTTCCCCATGTGAACGATCGTGCAATGAACCACCATATGACGCTATCGTTCCATATTCAATGATCGCTGTGGCCACATTGTAAAAACTCTCTGCTCTCAAAAAATAAGTGTCTTTGTTTCGGTTTACCGTTCGGATAAGCTGAATATCTTCGTAGAGGTTAGAATGGCTTTGGTGAGTACTGAAGTTGAAATTGGCACTACCTCCCTCTGGGTTGCAACCCGCTTTGATCGCAATAGCTTCTATTAAGGTTGATTTTCCAGCCCCATTTTCTCCAATAATAAAAGTGACGGGTTTTCGGAACTCCAACTTATCCATCTGTTTTAATGCAGGGATATGGTAGGGGTAATTTATTCGCTCTTCTGCTGATCGGTTGTTAATAATGTGGCTGATGTAAATCATCATTTGAAGGATTATGAATTTAGAGACTTCGTGTATTAATCCGATTAGTTCCCAAATTCTAAGTTAAGGTATATTATTCAATGCGGAAATGATTTTGTAGTTTTTTAAAGCGGACTTACAAGTCCATTCGAATCCCGTAGCTGTCTGTTTGCTAATGGATTAGCTAATTGTATTAATCGGTTAAGATCTGCCGAATATTCGGTTTTTACAGGCATCTTCTTTGGTTCTTGTTCGGGTCTTTTCAAGTGAAATCCGAAGAACATCCGAAGGAGATCCGTATAAGATGCAGTTGAGTAGACTTAAAAATGAATAAATTTCACTTGTTTAAAATATTTTTTGCTTGCTAAAGTTGAAATATTTCGCGCGTTTTATTGGGTTTATCCTTCGGCTGTACCTATGCATAAAGACTTTCTTCCGGGTGAGAAGATAGCCTTTGTGGTATTTTGGACTTTGGATTATGATTTCAATATTTCTCTTGCGATTACTAAGCGTTGAATTTCTGAAGTGCCTTCATAGATTTGGGTGATTTTTGCATCGCGCATGAGTCGTTCTACATGGTAATCTTTGACGTAACCATATCCACCATGGATTTGCACTGCTTCAATACTGTGCTTCATGGCTACTTCTGATGCGTGCAATTTTGCCATTGCAGCTTCTTTACCGAATGCTAGTCCTTGGTCTTTGGTCCAGGCTGCTTTATAGGTTAAAAGTCGCGCTGCTTCAATCTCTACCTCCATATCAGCTAATTTAAATTGAATGGCTTGGTGGTTGGATATGGGTTTTCCAAATGTCTTCCGTTCTTTGGAATAGGCCAAGGATAAATCATAGGCACCCGCAGCAATTCCTAATGCTTGTGCCGCGATGCCTATACGGCCACCATCCAATGTTTTCATCGCAAATTTGAATCCGAAACCATCTGCTCCAATTCGGTTTTCTTTTGGGATTTTAACGTCCGTAAAGTGTAATGAATGGGTATCTGAACTACGAATTCCTAGTTTATTTTCTTTCGGACCTATACTGAAGCCTGCTGTGCCTTTTTCAACGATAAGTGCATTAATTCCTTTGTGACCTAATGTGGGATGTGTTTGCGCGATGACCAAATAGATATCGGCATTTCCGCCGTTAGTTATCCAGTTTTTAGTACCATTGAGCAAGTAATAATCGCCTTTGTCTTCTGCTAACGTGTGCTGGGAGGATGCATCTGATCCCGCCTCTGGTTCTGAGAGCGCGAATGCACCAAGTTTTTCGCCGGATGCTAGTGGTTTTAAGAATCGATTTTTTTGTTCTTCTGTGCCATAGGCATGAAGTCCATACAATACTAATGAATTGTGAGCAGACATAATGACTGCCGCAGAGGCATCTATTTTTGCAATCTCCTCTAGGGCCAATACGTAAGACATCGTATCCATTCCTGCCCCACCATAGATTTCTGGAATCATAATGCCCATGAAACCTAGTTCACCCATTTTTTTTACAAATTCTGTAGGGAATTGGGCGGCTTCATCTCGTTCGATAACTCCTTTTTTTAATTCTTGGGCAAACTCCCTTGCCGCATTTTGAATCATGATTTGTTCTTCGGAAAGTTGAAAATGCATATGCTTGTTTACTATGGTTAATCAAATATAACTAATTTATACTATGCAAGCATAACAAAAAATTTGTGTTTATGTACAGCGTATACTGGGAGCAACTGCGGAGCGGAATAATGGAATGTTAAAAACTAATGGCGTATGGATTTGTTTAGGGAGTAAGACAAATTTTATTGTCATATTCCTGGATATTGTTTGGAATAACAAATAATATCTACTATATTGGTAGAGTTAATTGGTTAATTAAGTTAATAAAATTAAAATTAATAGATATGAGTTTAAGATTAGGTGATGAAGCACCAAATTTTCAGGCAAAGACAACGATAGGAGATATCGATTTCCACGAATATATTAATGGTAAATGGGTTGTATTGTATTCGCATCCCTCGGATTACACACCGGTATGTACGACCGAATTAGGTAGAACAGCTCAACTAAAGTCGGAGTTTGATCAACGGAATGTAGTGGTGTTAGCCCTCAGTGTAGATTCAGTAGAAGATCATCAGCAATGGATTTTGGATATAAATGAAACACAAAATACGGAAGTAAATTTTCCGATTATTGCAGATGAAGATCGTCAAGTGGCACAATTGTATGATATGATTCATCCCAATGCTTCCGCGACTGCGACAGTACGTTCGGTATTTGTGATAGGTCCGGATAAAAAAGTGAAATTGACTATCACGTATCCAGCATCAACAGGGAGGAATTTTCAAGAAATCTTACGGGTGATTGATTCCTTACAATTAACAGATCAATATCAGGTAGCGACTCCTGCAGATTGGAAAGATGGGGAAGATGTAATTGTAGTACCTGCCATAAAAACAGAGGATATTCCAGGTAAATTTCCTAAAGGGTTTAAAGAAATAAAGCCTTACCTGAGAACAACTCCACAGCCAAATAAATAACTAGAGTAATATATTTAAAGTTCAAGAAGCCAATCGTATGATTGGCTTCTTTCCTTTTTGCATAATATTTTTTTGAGTTGGCAAACTAGGGCATTAATTTGCAATAAGTTCTTTTAACAAAACGACAGGAATGGTGTTTTTTGCTACCATCTGTAAGTTTTTCTGTTCTTTTGGATTGTAGTAGATGGAGCGTGTGGCGGAGACTGTGCTAACCACATTGCCGTATTGGTCTACGATGGGAGCTCCGCTAGAGCCAGCAGCATAATCGGCTGTGATATCTGTTTGAGGTAGCTTTTCTTTGGAATTGAAATAACCTAAATAATTTCTAGCTACTTTTCCTACCGTAAAATAATTGATCATAGGCGCAGGATTACTGATTACAAAAACATCGTCACCTACATTGGCTGTATTTCCTAAAGGCAATGCTTTCAGTTTTTTGCCTTTGGTATCTATTTTTACGATTGCCAAATCTGCGGCTTTATAACTGGAAATTACTTCGGTAACTAAATACACCTCTCCATCTATGCCTTGTACAGTCATGGCTAAATTCTTGTTATCGCTGGTTTTTGTATAACTTTCAATGACATGATAATTTGTAACAATTAATCCATCTTCACTAATAATATAGCCAGATGCTGGGTTAATATGGGTCTTGTGGCAGTTTCCGCAGTCGTAGGCTACCCCGAAAGCGACGAAAGAAGGTTGGATGATAGACGCAATTTCTGCAGAACTCAAGGCTTTAGTTCTCGTTTTAGGTTTGTTAAGTTTGATTTTAAGACCTTCCACCTCAATTAATTTGTTTGCTGCATCTTGAGGATTTATAAATTGTTCATTCAGTAATAGGGATGCAGTCTTATCTTCGAAATTTTGATTAAATTTTTCCTGATCGAAAAATCCAGACCATTTATTGTTTTCGAACGTGGAGGTTTGAGCACTTGAATGGTAAGTGACTGTTGATAAGCAAATCAACAATGAAAATAAATATGATTTTTTCATACTGTTAAATAAATAATTACTTTTTTTAATTCTTTAATTGGTTTAATGTATGCTTTAGTTAATTTTTGTAAATTTTTAACCTATATATTAAGCAATGCAAAGTAAAAGATAATTTTTAAATTTTAATTCGATTTTCGGTTAGAAATAGCACTTGTCTTGAATAAATTACAAAACTAAAAATGAGGTTATTTCTTCAATAACCTCATTTATATAATCTTTAAATAATACGCTTGAGCGAAAACTTGCTATTAATATACTTTGACCATGTATATAAAGTCTTGCAATTTTTTAATTTGTTCTGTTCTAGGTAACTTATTTAAGCTGTTCTTACTGCTTAAAACAATATTGCCTTTTAAAGATTCTTTTGGAATGCGATTTAAGGTTTCTATTAATGCTTTGGTTTTTATGGCAAATGCAGCACCATCCAAACTCTTTTGTTTTCCAGAGATAATTCCGATGATATTACCATGTTTATCTATCACAGGTCCACCACTGTTTCCAGGGTTGACAGGAATAGAAATTTGATAAGCCGTGGTATCCCCTGTATAGCCAGTTGCTGAACTTAAATAACCTTCGCCATAAACAGCCTCATCTCTTGGATAGCCAATGGTATAGATGTCTTCTCCTAAATCAATATTCTGACGTTTGAAAGTATAAGGAATATTCGTGACACTCTTAAAGCTGGTATCCGATATATGCAATATGGCAATGTCTTTTTCTTGGTCTAAATGGACAATGGATGCTTTATAGGTATGTCCTGCAGCATTCTGTAAATGAATAGAATCTGCTCCACTAACGACGTGATAATTGGTTACGACATAGCCATCTTTGGTTAACATAAAGCCTGTAGCGCCAAAATGAAGGGCGGCTTGAGGTGTATTTTCTTTACTTATATTTTGGATGGCATCTTGATGGGCATTGACATTTCGTTTTACATTGTTTACTTCACGTTTTAAAGCACTATAATCGGAAGTCGTTTTACGTAAAGTCGAAAAATATCCTGTAAGATACAAGGTAGCTAAAGAAGAAATAATGGCTACTGCTGCAGCAGCAATAGCATTAATTTTTAGCTTTTTCCACATCCTATATACGATAGGTTCAGTGGATGTGTTTTCCATCACATCTGTAAGGGCGAATTTAAAATCTTCACGCTGTTGATGCTGTTTAAACGTATTTATAAAATTTTGCTGCGCAAGGAATGCTTCATTCAACTCTTGATCTGCTGCGATCAAGGTATTAAATGCTATGATTTCACTTTCCGACAATTCATCGCGTAAGTAGCGGTCTGCTAACTCTAAAAATTCTTGTCGATTCATTAAATTACCCATTTTTTTGATGTTGTTCAAAAAACAACCTTTTTAATCGTTGTAAACATTTATATTTTTGATTTTTAGCATTGTCCGTATTGGTATAACCCAACTTGTCACAGATATCTTGCATCGATTTGTTGGCGATGTAAAAATCTTTAAGAATCGTTGCGCAAGGTTCACCAAGACCCGCTAAAGCGACATGCATATGCTCGAATTTTAATTCTTGCTCCGCATGATTGACTATATCTTCTTCCAGATCAGGAATATCTAAATTCTCATGGTCATCTAAATGAATAGCGCCACCTTTTTTTCCAAGTTGTTTTAGCCATAACCTTCTACAGACGGCATATAAGAACGTACTTAATTTGCTGCTTAATTCAAATTGTTGATGAGTAACTTTATCGTATAAAACTAAGATGGCTTCTTGAAAAATATCTTTGGCTTCATCTTCGTTTCCTCGGCTATTGATGATCATATGGGACACCGAAGGATAACAAGATTTATATACATAAGCTATCGCCGCATTATCTCCTAATCGAATCCCCTCCAAAAGCTCTTGATCGCTTCGAGTGTTTGCAATGATTTTCTTTATTTTACTCACTAATTAATACCCTTATTTTCAAATAGTAACCCACCTTTCTGTAAATTAAATTAAATTTTCAATTTACTTCCCAAACGTAATGCAAATTTTATGTATTATCAATAACCTTAATAAATCTTTATGGAATATTAGTTATTGATGCAGAAAGAACTTGTATACAGAAATTGAACCGACTGTTTTCTATAAATTTGAAAACACTTTTTCATAGTACAAACCTACTGTAGGGATTCTTCTCTTGTGCCCAAATACGGCATTAACTATGCCAAAACCCCATAAAACAATAAAATAGAGGAGTCCAATACTGGCTAAGATATTGCCAACGACAGGGATATAGGTAAGGAGTAAAACTAATCCAATAGATATAAATAGGCCCATGGATTGACGGATATGAAAGCTGGCTTCATCATGCTTTTTTTCCTCATTCAAGACGATCGCAATAATAAGTCCTATCACTGTGAGGTAGGATATGATGGCTACCGTTCTACCTTCGGAGTTCGAGCTGTCATTTGGGATTTCCATAAGTAGGGTAAATTGATAAAATAAATATACTCATTTATTTTTATAAAAATATTTAATGAAAAAGTATTTACTTGGGGATAATAGGAGGGGATAAAACCAAAAAAAGGCATCCAAATGGATGCCTTTTAATTAATTTTGGCGGTCTGGACGGGACTCGAACCCGCGACCCCATGCGTGACAGGCATGTATTCTAACCAGCTGAACTACCAGACCAA